>JBPEXS010000597.1:0-2622 GCA_052031325.1 Thalassolituus sp.
ATGAAGCAGATGGGCCACTACGAACTTCCGTCAGAATATTACCGCCGCCCTTATTCTGATTAAGACCAGTCACAGGAAAACCGTAACCCGCCGAGAAAGAACCAAATACAACCACAGGGTCAAGTACTTTAGAGACACTGACACCAGCGTTAGTGCCATAACCACCAGAACCGGTCGATAAAGACTCATCTTCATCAATATCGTAGGGGCTCTCACCCGTCGGAAAACGGGCCGTTGCAAAATAGGTCTGCGACAAACGACCCGGCACATAAGAGAAAGGCTGCCAGCGAACGGTACCTGACATGTCGCCCAGGCCATACCCCTTGAGCTCCTGCTCGGTTTCAAACTTAGCAACCAGTGGCAGGCGCGCACTGACAGTAAGGTTGTTCAGCAGGCCATAATCAAAGGTAAAGGCGTTGGTAAAAGTGTGACTCGCCACCGGGGTAACGTTGGCGTTTTCAATCACACCATCGACGATCACCAGATCAATCTGCTGATCACCGTAGTAGGTGTAATCAGAGTTGTAGTTCAGTGACATTCCACCTTTACGCAGCAAGGAATAATTCTTTTCAGCCGCTTCAAAAACCTGCTCCAGAGCCTGTTCAGTATCAGCATCATTATCCTGTTTGGATAAGGCTTCCCTGGCCTGGTCCAGGTCGTCTGCCGCAAACGCCGGGGCGATGCTTGCCATCAGGAGTGACAGAGTCAGTGCAGAAGTACGCATGTTCATTTAAGTAGCCCTTAGAATTTGTCGTTATTATTTTCTTCTGAAGCGGAGTTGCTTTTCGATGACTTGTTCAGAGTTGTCCGGGATGATGACGTTAAATTCATCCGGATTATCCGTTGTTTCTACAACTTCATAAACAGGATTACCATCGTCATCCAGAACGGCATCACCATTATCATCCAGCTGCACTTCATAACTGCGGTACGCATTATTGTAAGAAGCCCAGATGGCGTTATTGATTTTATCTTCCTCACGGATATAGAAGTGAGGAAATTCACGGAAGGTATTTTCCGCGATGATGTAGTCAGAAACAAACCTCAGATCAGCGGTCTGTAACTCCAGGCCACTGGCAGGTTTCTGACCATCAGGGAATACGATAAAGAGAACATTGTTATCCCAGACATCCAGGAACCGCGACAAAGTAAACGACATATTACCCAGTGCCGGGTCTGCCACATAGACACGACCAGCGTACACAGCCTTAATAACCACAAAGTGCTTAAAACCAGCGTGATCGATTGGCGCAATAGCCGGATGATCCAGAGCTTCAAGGTCAGAGGCTTCCGCTTTAAAACCACCAGATGGGTGGCCCAGCGCTGTTGCCAGGCGCTTCATATCCAGCAGTGAAAATCCGCGACGCTGAACAATTCGCTCGGTCTCACCGAAGCGAAGCAGGCCTTCCATTACCTGACGCTCCTGAAAGTTACGGCCAAGGTAGTGATTAAGAAGTGTCGTCAGTGCCGCAGAACCACAGGAGTAGTCGTATGCCTGTCGTACAACATTTTTGAAACGGGCAGCAGACAGAGGCTCTACATTAACTACCCGATCTTCCTGGTAGTCTTCATCAACGGCAATGCGGATAACCGTATCGCCTGGCTGACGGTCAGGCACCTGACCAAGGTTACTGAAGAGAGAAAACCCTACAATGGACCCCAATAGAATTAAGAACACGTCGTTAAGGCCTGAGGCCCCCTCCGTTTTTTATTATAATAATGTTCCAGCTGTCTAATATTACAGAAATTTAACCCTCACCACCAACCCTAACCACACCAAAACGGGAAAGTTTTTCTGTCTTTCTGGCATAAAAAAACCCGCCGAAGCGGGTTTTTTTCATCAGACTATCAAGTCAACTCAGTGACCAGAGATAGTGAATGAAGCGCCAGACATGTCCAGGTTATTCAGAGCTACAGAACCAATGCTTACCGCAGCAGGATCAGTACCCAGGATAATAGAACTCAGCTCGATGGTACCAGTGAAGCCAGCCTTAACACTCAGACCCGCATCGCTGGTCCAGATGTTAGCGTTGGTAGAAACACCGGTACCTGCTGCACCGTTGTACATTTTGATACCAGAAACCTGAATACCACCATCCAGCAGATCAACCTGACCATTGGTAATTTCAACAGTACCGGTAGAAATGATTTCAGTCTGGCCAGCAGCAGCGTTACCAGAGCCATCAGCCTCTGAGAAAGTCAGAGTGCTTGCACCGGTATTAATATCCAGAGACAGGCCAGACAGCAGGTTTGCACCGTTGCTGGTATCAACGCTGTCAACAGAGAAGTTCAGACCAGTATTGCCTGAGCTGGAAATTACCAGCTCGCCTGCAGCGTTAACGTCGATGTCAGTAGTCAGGGTCAGAGTACCACCGGCCGCGTCGTTCAGAGCAATACCAGAGATAGTCAGAGAACCTTCGTCAGTATAGACGATAGAGCCAACGCTCAGAGCATCGCCGTCAGAGCTGTCGAGTTCAGTTGCGATTGTGATACCAGCCTGACCAGTTGCTTCAGACATAGAAACTTCATCCATTGCAACCATTTCAGCGTTAGCGGCTACAGAAACAGCGGCGATAGATGCAGCGAGGGAAACTTTTTTCAGGAATTTCATGAGTGCACACT
>JBPEXS010000598.1:0-2971 GCA_052031325.1 Thalassolituus sp.
CGTGGTCGTGGTCGTGGTCGTGGTCGTGGTCGTGGTCGTGGTCGTGGTCGTGGTGATCATGCCCGTGATGGTGGTGATGGTGATCTTTCAGCAGCCAGGCGCTGAGCAGATTCACCGCCAGACCAATGGCCGCCACCAACATGGCCTCGTTGAAGAAGATTTCCCGGGGGTCAAAAAAACGGGTTACTGACTCCAGCAGAATAAACAGTGCTACCACACCCAGCACAACTGCACTGGCAAACCCGGCGAGTACGTTCACCTTACCAGTGCCAAAGGAGAAGGCTGGGTTGTCAGCGTGTCTTCGCGCAAAGCGATAGGCAAACAGAGTTATAAAGAACGCGGCGACATGGGTGCCCATGTGCCAGCCATCCGCCAGCAGTGCCATTGAACCAAACATCACCCCGGCGATGATCTCCGCCACCATGGTGATGGCCGTCAGGCCCAGTACCCAGCGGGTGCGTTGTTCAGCCTGCGTGTTGGCCTGAGAAAAATCGTGGGGATGCTGATGGTGAGCCAGGGTTCTGGAATGCATGATACTGCCTGTGTCCGGTTGCTGCTGTTGAGTGTACCGGGGTCAGGCAAACAGGGGCAACCGTCGCTACCCTGCGTTCGTCGATTGCGATTCTGAAGGTGGTTCGGAAGAAGCCTGAGACTGAGAAGCATGTTGCGAATGCGGCAGATCGCCACTCACCACCCGGTCCCGGCCGCCGTTTTTGGCGCTGTACAGCAGTTCATCCGCTCGTTTCAGCAACAGATCAGGATCATCTTTACTGTCAGGTCTTGCCGATACAGCACCGATGCTGATGGTCACCGGTATGTTCTGTTCTTTCACGGTGACGGGCCGGTAACGTAATGCATTCAACAGCCCGTTCGCGACTTTCTGCGTTTCCTGCTGATCTGCGCCTGGCAGAATTATGATGAACTCTTCACCGCCATAGCGGGCGGCCAGGCCATCTTTATTGCGGATAATCTGGCGGATACGGTCTGCCACCTGTATCAGACACTGGTCACCGACCTGATGCCCGTGGGTATCGTTAATGACCTTAAAGTGATCCAGGTCAGCCAGTAAGACCCCCATGGGCTCATGCATTCTGGCCATTAACTCAAACTGCTCCAGATAATATTCATCCAGATAGCGGCGGTTACACAGTCCTGTCAGGGGATCTGTCACGCTCATGACACGCAACTGCTCATTGGCCTTTTCCAGCGCTTCTGTACGAACACCGACCAGTGTTTCCAGCTCTTTGTTGAGCTGTCGTTGTGTATCCAGCAGATCTGCCTGCAGGTTGAGAGATTCCTGTTGGGCTTTCTTACGTTCCAGCTGCTCCCAGCGCATACGGTAAGACAACATCATGGCGTAGAGCATCGCCATCAGCATGAGGCCGACATCACCGGCAGAACGGGTCAGAGTCGACGAGGTGATGACCCCGGTCTTCTCCAGCAGAATAATCACCATTCCCACCACGCAGAACAGGCTCGCCGCCATGGCGTAATACGCCGGCTGGTAACGGTCGAGAGAGCGGCGTATCTGTACCGCAACAACAACGATCATGCTGATCAGGGCATAGACCGTCAGCAGGCGAATGATAACGCTGTACGAAAACACCATGGACAATGCAATCAGTGCGACACCCAGACCGATCAGGCTATACAGGCTCCAGGCATAGCCCGGCCGGTATCTGTGTACATCCAGTGTTCGCAGCACGTAGAGTGAACAGAATGTAGCTGCCCCAACATATAGCCATATCAGCAGTGAGTTACTGTACTCCCGCAGACCAGGGGTAACATAGGTTGTCAGCACACCCTGGAAAAAAGCAAACACCCCAACCAGACAGAGCAGGAACAAGGAAAACCAGAGAAAGCCAACCTCCCGCAGCTGCAGATAGATCAGCAGGTGATAAAGGGCAACCCCAACCAGCATGCCGTAAACCATCACGTACCAGGCGACACTCAGTTGCGAGACTTCTATGAAATCCTGAACATCCCACAGGGTCATAGGTACATTCAGCGTGGCTGAGGTTTTAATGCGCATGACAACCTCGGCGTCCGCACCGACCGGTAATTTCAGAGCACTGATCAGGTGTGGGTGAAGAATACGGATGTTATCAACCGGACGACGGTCACCCAGCTCATAGTGTTCAGGTGCAAGACCATCGACCCGGTAATCGATATCGACCTCATCGAGCAAGGGGTACTCAACGTCCAGTATAAGAATCTGCTCTCTGGCGGAGCGGTTATGAAGGCTGAAATTCAGCCACAGTGTCCGCGGTTCAAAGCCAAGAGTGAGCGTTTCTGTACTTTGCTGCCACTGATCTGAGTCTGGTGGCGGAGGAATCGCATCAGAGTCATCGGTCAGCCAGTAGTTGATGCCTTGCTCGAGCTTGAGGTGAGTGAAGCCGTCGTCCACAGTGATATCCAGAGCACTGGCACTGCAAGACAGGAGGATGAACAACAGAACAACGAACCGGGACATCTGTACCAGAAAAGCAAAGGACTACTGATAACATTAGTTCAGATTCGTTGTATTGCTGCTTCAGCAGTCAGGTCTGGCACCGGATAGCGTATGTTTATGACATCGTGGTGAGAGCAAAAGACTGGGCAGCACAGAGTGATAACAGGTCTTCTGGTTTGAGCTCGATTTCCAGCCCCCTCCGTCCAGCGCTGATGAAGATCGTCGGATAGTCAGATGCCGATGCATCCAGAAATGTTTTCAGACGTTTTCTCTGACCCACCGGGCTGACCCCTCCCAGCACATAACCGGTTGATCGCTCAACGTCAGCCGGAGCCGCCATCGAGGCTTTTTTTGCCCCAGAGGCTTTGGCCAGCTGTTTCATACTCAGTTTTGCCGACACCGGAATAACGGCAACCACCAGAGTCTTCTGACCGATATCGGCCACCAGCGTTTTGAAAACCTGACACTCATCAATGCCCAGTTTTTCTGCCGCCTCCGTACCATACGACTCGGCAGCAG
>JBPEXS010000599.1:0-1481 GCA_052031325.1 Thalassolituus sp.
GAGGGGTGACCGATGATCAGGCGGTCGGTCAGTTTTTTGACCGCCTTCAGCAGTTCTTTGGTTTGTTCTGATTCAATCAGAATCAGACGTCGGGCACAGGTACAGCGTTGCCCGGCACTGAGAAAGGCACTGCGCACAATAATCTGTGCCGCCGCAGAGACATCGACATTGTTATCCACGATGAGTGGGTTATTACCGCCCATCTCCAGTGCAAGAATCACCTCAGGGCGACCACCAAACTGCTTGTGCAGCAATTTCCCGGTATTGGAAGAACCGGTAAATAACAGCCCATCAATCGGTTCTGCGCATAAGGCTTCACCAACGTCACGAACGCCCTGTACCAGGTTGATGACCCCTGCAGGAAGGCCAGCATTCAGCCATATTTCCAGTGTTTTTATCGCGGTCAGAGGCGTTTCTTCGCTGGGTTTGAAGACCACCGTATTGCCTGCCAGAAGCGCAGGGATAATATGCCCGTTGGGCAGGTGACCGGGAAAGTTGTACGGGCCGAATACGGCCATAACACCATGGGCATGATGACTCAGGCGCTGATTGCCGTTGGCCTGTTCACCCGTGCGCTCCTGCTGGGCGCGGATACTGATCGCCGCTTTGTTGATCATGGCCTGTACTTCGGTGGCGGCCTCCCAGCGCGGTTTACCCGTCTCACTGCTGATGCAGTCAGCCAGATCAGCCGCATTGTCTTTTAACTGTTCTGCAAAGCGCTCAATCAGTGCCACACGCTGAGCCAGTGGGCGCATTGCCCAGGCGGGCTGTGCTTTGCGGGCAGAGGCTACGGCGGCACGAACTTCTTTGCCTGAGGCGGCGTTGCCTTTCCAGACTTTACTGCCGTCAGCGGGATTGAACGACTTGAGTGCGGCGCCCTCTCCTTTCAACCATTCACCATGGATCAGGATGCCCGGTGTTTTCTTCATGAATAGCTCTCCAGCTCAAGGAAGGCGCAGTCATCTCCGGCCTGCAGTCTGAGTGCTGACAGCGCGGCTTCTGAACACAGAGGCCCACTGCCAGCAGACGGAACTCGGGCCATGCTCAGATTATTCCAGTCGGAATTACAGAGAATGCCCTGGGCATCGAGTGTCATTTCTGCCGGGGCCAGACTGACCGGGCCGCAATGCAGATCACGGATGCTTTTAATCCAGCCGGTTTCAGCCCGCATAATCGGTCCGGCATCGAAGATATCGACCACCCGCTCATAGCGGAAACCTTCCGCCTCAAGCAACTGCTTAGCGCGGCGGCTGGCGGTTGCTGGCTGGCCGATCACTTCTTTTGCGGCTTCGGGCAGCAGACTGGTGTAAATCGGGTATTTGGGCATCAGCTCGGTAATAAACTGGTTCGAATTCACGCTGCACAGATCATCCGCCTCTTTGTAGGGCATCTGAAAGAAGTGCGCGCCGATGGCATTCCAGAACGGGCTGTCTCCCTCTTCATCGGTGTAGCCACGCAGTTCCGCAATGATGGACTCAGCA
>JBPEXS010000006.1:0-1933 GCA_052031325.1 Thalassolituus sp.
TCAGATGTACGCACCAGCAGCGGGTCACCGAAGAGATCACGCAGGCGGCGCAGACCGTTACTCATGGCAGGCTGAGTAATACCCAGTTGTTGAGCGGCTTTGGTGACGTTGCCTTCGCGCAGCAGCACGTCGAGGTACACCAGCAGGTTAAGATCAATACGGTCGAGGTTCACGGGTGAGTTCCGCTAACAGGTCTGTGGGCGTAGTTTACCGGCAAGACTTAGTTATTCACAGTATCTATGGTCAGGAATAAGCCCATCATCAGAATCAATTACCTGTTTTTCAGACCTGCCAACAAAAAAGGAGCCAACTGGCTCCTTTTCAGATCAGACAGACGCAGTGATCAGTTCAGGTGCTCAACCCGGATACTGGTCACTTTGCCTTCCGTGCTGTCGAGGCCTTCAATCGCCTTAATGGCATCGTTCATGACCTTTTCCTGCACCAGGTGCGTCAGCAGAATCACCTCGGCCTTGCCATCCACGTCATGCTCTTTCTGAATGATGGCTTCGATGTTGATGTCGCGCTCGCTGAGAATACCGGTCACTTTTGCCAGTACACCGGCTTTATCCTGAACCTGCAGACGCAGGTAATAGCAGGTAGTGATCTCTTCAATCGGCAGTACATTCACATCTTTAATGCGCTCAAACGCCATGTGATTCACACGGACGCTGGACTCGGCATCAATCGAACGCGCCAGATCCATAATGTCGGCAACCACCGCTGAAGCAGTCGGGCCCGCGCCCGCACCCGCGCCTACATAGAGGGTATCGCCAACGGCATCGCCATTGACCATCACGGCATTGAGCACGCCATCGACATTGGCAATCGGGCGGCTGTCCGGAATCATGGTCGGGTGTACACGCAGATCAATGCCCGCGTCAGTACGACGGCTGACACCCAGGTGCTTGATGCGGTAGCCCAGCTCTTCGGCGTAGGACACATCCTGTGGTGCGATGTTGCTGATACCCTCGGTGTAGCAACGATCAAACTGCAGCGGAATACCGTAAGCAATGGAGGCCAGAATGGTCAGCTTATGCGCGGCATCGATACCTTCGACATCAAAAGTCGGGTCGGCTTCGGCGTAACCCAGCTCCTGTGCTTCTTTCAGGACATCGGCGAAATCACGGCCTTTATCACGCATTTCGGTAAGAATAAAGTTACCTGTACCGTTGATGATACCGGCGACACAGTTGATGCGGTTGGCCGACAGGCCTTCACGGACGGCCTTGATGATCGGAATACCACCGGCGACAGCCGCTTCGTACATGACAGAAACGCCTTTGGCATCAGCGGCGGCAAAAATCTCATCACCGTGTACTGCAATCAGTGCCTTGTTGGCGGTAACAACGTGCTTGCCGTTAGCAATTGCACCCATCACCACATCTTTGGCCACCGTGTAACCACCAATCAGCTCAACCACGATATCAATATCCGGGTTGTTGATGATGTCGTTCACATTGTCAGTGACGGAGGTATCACCCAGGGTGACGTCAGGGTTCGGGCTGCGCATGGCAACCTGGCTGACAACGATGTCACGACCTGCGCGACGGGCGATTTCTTTGGCGTTTTTGGTCAGTACATTAAAAGTACCGCCACCAACGGTACCTAAACCACAGATACCCACGTTTACCGGTTTCACTTGCATCTCCTCGGGCATGTTGAGCTTGGGGCCTACAGGGGGCGACAATGTATCACAACTGCTGCTATGAATCTGTGGTTTATCAAAGGTCCTGAGCCTGGGACTGATGGTTGACCATATTCAGGACGCTGCCTAAGATGCCGACACTGATAAAAACAAGAGAGCCTGTCTCATGACTGCCAATCTGGTACTGACCGTTATTGCCGATGACAAACCCGGTATCGTTGAAACCCTGTCGTCCACCATTGCCGACCAGGGTGGTAACTGGCTGGAAAGCCGAATGGCTCAGCTGGC
>JBPEXS010000060.1:0-1306 GCA_052031325.1 Thalassolituus sp.
GAAGCGGAAGACGGCAGCGTCACTCTTTATCTCTCGCATCATAAGCCGCAGGGCGTACCGCTCAATAACTGGCTGCCTATACCAGAAGGCAGGTTTGCCCTGACCCTGCGTATGTATGCGCCGCAGGAGGCCATCCTCGAGGCTGACTGGAAAGCACCCCCAGTAAAACGGGTCAGAGGCGGGTTATGACCCGCTTCGTCTTGTGTGAAGGATCACGTTTCATTCGTTAGTTTGTGTAAAAACGGGCCAGAATAGTTCTATTTGCTTAATTTTCGGTCAGCTCCGTGCATACTCAGGGGGCAGTACTAAGCTGATCAATAACAAAAATAAAAAAGCAGTAGAAGTATATGACCGTATTTAACCCCGGCTGCGCAGTACGCAGCTCAGTCCGCCCGACCCTCAGATCCGCCTGGGCTCTGGCCCGCAATACGCTTCTGGCTGGCCTGATTTCAACATCCGTTTTTCAGACTGCTCAAGCGGCCATCCGTGACTCAGAAACGCTGCGCATCGCCGATGAAGGTTATGCCTATGGTTTCCCTATCCTGCTGATGGATGAGTCCCGCGATGCGCTCACTGGCGTTAACCGCTCCTGCGACCTGGGTACAGACATCAATACCTTCCATCATGTGTATAACATTCCGGGCTCAGACTTCCGTGCAGTTGTGCGCCCCAATGTCGATACGCTCTATTCTTCGGCCATGCTGGACCTGACCGATTCACCCATGTTGCTGGACATGCCTGCTGTGGCAGACCGTTACGTGCTGATGGCGTTACTGGATGCCTGGTCCAACAACTTTGCCGGACTGGGTACTCAGTCTCATGGCAGTGATGAAGGTAAATACTTTATTACCGGGCCAGACTTCACCGGCACCACGCCTGATGGCTATACACGTATTCCGTCACCAACCAATCTGGTCTGGGTGATTGGCCGTACCGAGGTCGACTTTAACGAAGACCTGACCGAGATCAACCAGTTACAGGATCTGTTCGCCATTGACCGGTACCGCAGCAAAGGCAATGGTCGGGTGCCGGACATTGAGTGTATTGATCGCGAAGAGCCAGAAGAAGTGATCAAAAACCTCAGTGGCGAAGAATTCTTTACCCGCCTCGACAGTCTGATGCGCGAGCATCCACTGGCCGGTCAGGATGAAGATATGATCGAAAAGCTGGCCAAAATCAATGTTGGCCCACTGGCAACCGGTAAAGTGAAGTCACTGACCGTCAAACAGAAAGCCGATCTCAAAGCCGGTATGGATAAGTCGCAGGAGCGTCTGGACAAAGCCATCGGGACGCTTGGCCGCAGCTC
>JBPEXS010000600.1:0-18900 GCA_052031325.1 Thalassolituus sp.
ACCGACCGTGAGATCGCCTTTATGCTGATCGACGGTGTCGACGACGATGGCTACCTGCACACCACGGTTGAAGACATTCTGGAAAGCATGGACCCGGAGCTGGAAGTCGAAGAAGACGAAGTCATGGCTGTACTGCACCGTCTGCAGCAGTTTGATCCGGCCGGCGTCTTTGCACGGGACCTGCGCGACTGCCTGATGATTCAGCTCAAGCAGTTGCCGCCAGAGACGGAATGGCTGGCTGAAGCCAAAACCGTTATCGCCGATCACATTGAACTGCTGGGCAACCGTGACTACCCGACCCTGATGCGTCGTACCCGGTTGAAAGAAGACTCACTCAAGTGCGTACTGCGCCTGATCAAAGAGCTGAACCCCAAGCCCGGTGCTGATATTTCCACCAAACACTCTGAGTACGTCATCCCGGACGTCATCGTGCGCAATGTGCGCGATGAATGGCGGGTTGAGCTGAACCCGGATATTGCGCCGCGGTTGCGCGTCAATGCTGACTACGCGGCACTGATCCGCCGCTCGGACAGCAGCAGCGAAAACTCGTTCCTGAAAGATCACCTGCAGGAAGCGCGCTGGTTCATTAAGAGCCTGCAGAGCCGCAACGAGACCCTGCTGAAAGTCGCCACCAAAATTGTTGAATATCAGATCGAGTTCTTTGAGCGTGGTGACGAAGGCATGAAGCCACTGGTATTGCATGATATCGCCGAAGCCGTCGGCATGCATGAGTCCACCATTTCGCGGGTAACCACGCAGAAATACATGCACACACCACGCGGTATTTTTGAGCTGAAATACTTTTTCTCCAGCCACGTCAGCACCGACAGTGGTGGCGAATGCTCTTCAACCGCCATCCGTGCCATGATCAAAAAACTCATTTCTGAAGAGAATGCCCGTAAACCCCTCAGCGACAATAAAATTGCCGCCATTCTGGGCGAAAAAGGCATTCAGGTTGCACGCCGGACCGTGGCAAAATATCGTGAAGCCATGATGATTCCGCCATCCAACGAACGGAAGCAGTTAATCTGAAACATGCAGGCGTCAGAATGATACGCTGACGCCTTGTCTTGCCACCAACAGGCCCTGTCCATCCGTAGTTTTCATCATCGGGCAGCGCTAAGGAGAGTCGTTTGAACATCAACATCAGTGGTCACCACGTAGACATCACCGAAGCCATGCAGAGCAGTGTCGAAGAGAAAATGGCCAAGCTCACCCGCCACTCTGACAGTATCACCACCGCACAGGTCACCCTGACCGTCGAGAAAGACCGTAAACTGGCAGAAGCCACCATCCACGTCGCAGGTACCGATCTGCATGCCAAAGCTGAAAACGACGACATGTACGCCGCCATCGACCAGATGACCGACAAGCTCGACCGCCAGCTGCTGAAATACAAAGAAAAACGCGTTGCCCGCAACCACGGGCAGGGCTGAACGGCATGTCCATACTGATCAGCGACATCCTCACCCAGGAGCAGACCCTGGCCGATGTCGAAGTCTCCAGCAAGAAAAAGCTGCTGGAGCTGCTCGCCGAACGGGTCTCAGAGACCCTCGACAGTGCCAGTTCAGACGACGTGTTTGAAAAACTGCTCAGCCGCGAACGTATGGGCAGCACCGGTATTGGTCATGGTATTGCCATCCCCCACTGCCGCCTGCTGACCTGCAACTCGGCTCTGGGTTTTCTGTTGCGACTGAAAGAACCCATCGATTACGACGCCATTGATGGCCGCCCGGTCGATCTGGTGTTTGCTCTGGTCGTACCGGAAGAATCCACCGACGAACATCTGCAGCTGCTGGCAACACTGGCCACCAACTTCAGTCAGTCTGAATTCCGCGATGCCCTGCGCTGTGCCCCGGATGTCAGCCATCTCTACAATCGTGCCATCGCCAAACGGGATGCCTGACCATGCGACTGGTGGTGATCAGCGGACGATCCGGCTCGGGTAAATCGACTGCACTGAACGTGCTGGAAGATATTGGTTTTTACTGCATTGATAATCTGCCCATTGGCTTACTACCTGACCTGATCCGTGAGGCCGATGCCAATGACAAGCTGACCCGGATCGCAGTCAGTATCGATGCCCGAAACCTCGCCCATGCCGTTGGCCGCATTGATGAGCTGCTGCATGCCCTGCCTCACCCCACTCAGATCGATGTGGTGTACCTGGACGCCAGCGACAGCGTGCTGATGCAGCGCTTCAGCGCCACCCGCCGTAAACACCCACTGACCCGCGAAGAAGTCTCTCTGGCAGAAGCCATTGAGCAGGAAAAGCAGTTACTCGACCCACTGGCCAATATGGCCAACCTGACACTGGATACCACCAGCATGTCAGTACACGAGCTGCGCCGCCTGATTCATGTCCGCGTAGCGGAACGCCAGGGCTCGGATATGTCGATCCTGTTTGAGTCTTTTGGCTTCAAGCACGGCATTCCGACGGATGCCGACTATGTATTTGATGTTCGCCATCTGCCCAACCCCTACTGGGATGAAAGCCTGCGCGGCTACACCGGCAAAGACGAACCCGTACAGACCTTTCTCGGCAGCTACGATGAAGTGGCCGAGATGCGGGAGTCCATTGCCCAGTTTATGGATCACTGGATGCCGCACTTTATCCGCTCCAGCCGCAGCTATATGACCATTGCCATTGGCTGTACCGGTGGTCAGCACCGCTCCGTATTCCTGACCGAACAGCTGGCCGACATTTTCCGACAGAAATACCGCCTGGTGCAGATACGGCACCGGGAATTATCAGAATAAGATTCATGCTCACAGAACAGATCACCGTCATCAATAAACTCGGGTTACACGCCCGCGCTGCTGCCAAACTGGTTTCAACGGCCTCCGCCTTCTCCAGCCGTATCCGCCTCGGTCGCGATGGCAACATGGTCGACGGTAAAAGCATCATGTCAGTGATGATGCTGGCCGCCAGCCAGGGCACCGAACTCACCCTCGAAATCGACGGCAGTGACGAAACCGCCGCACTGGAAGCCGTCCGCGACCTCATCAACCGACGCTTCGACGAAGAAGAATAAAGAGAAGAACTAAAAGCCGGGCAAACACCCAATAACCGAAGATAAAACAAGGTTTTATCTGAATCCCTGCGAGTAATTTCGTGGTTTTTGCTGTCCTATCTGGGCTAGAATCGGTACACCTTTCATCAACCTGACGTTCTTCTTCTGATATGGCTCAGCACACAGAAAAAGCGAAAACAAAACTCAGGATTCTGAACGCGGCACTGGAAAGTGGCGCGCTGAGTCGGGTTGAACGTATTCTCAATTCCGGTCTACCGCCGGCCGATATTGCCCACCTGATCGATACCTCACCGCCGAAAGCGCGGAAGGTGATCTGGGATCTGATCGATAAAGAACTGGAAAGCGAAGTACTGCAGTACCTCAGTGAAGAGGTGCAGTCACAGTTTCTGGCGGATTTCAGTACCGAAGAACTGGTCGACCTGACCACGGAACTCGACGACGATGACGTCGCCGACATTCTGCAGCAGCTGCCAGAGCGGGTGACGCAGGAAGTTCTCGACTCGATGGACACCTCAGACCGTGCCCGTCTGGAAGCCGTTCTCGGCTACCCGGAGGACAGCGCCGGTGGTCTGATGAACACGGACACCATCACCATCCGTCCGGACATCACCCTCGAAGTCGCCCTGCGTTATCTGCGCCGCCACCGCTCACTGCCGGAAATGACCGACAGCTTGCTGGTGGTTAACCGCTCCAACGAATTCATCGGCATTCTTCCCATCAGTAAGCTGCTGGTCAGTGACCCTCAGCAGACCGTGCGTGAGGTCATGTCAACCGAAGTTCATATCATTCCGGCAACCATGCACGACTCTGACGTTGCCAAACTGTTTGAACGGCACGACCTGGTCTCTGCCCCCGTTGTTGACGCTGCGGGTCAGCTCATCGGCCGTATCACCATCGATGACGTGGTTGACGTTATCCGCGAAGCAGCGGATCACTCGCTGATGAGTATGGCGGGTCTGGATGAAGAGGAAGACACCTTTGCACCCGCCCTGAAAACCAGTCGCCGCCGGGCTGTCTGGCTGGGCATTAACCTGCTGACGGCACTGGCTGCCTCGGCGGTGATTGGGCTGTTCGATAAAACCATTGAGCAGGTGGTTGCTCTGGCCGTGCTCATGCCCATCGTCGCCAGTATGGGCGGTATCGGTGGCTCCCAGGTACTGACACTGGTGATCCGTGGTCAGGCGTTGGGGCAACTCAGTAATGCCAACTTCCGCTGGCTGTTTAACCGGGAAATCGCTGTTGCCGCGATCAATGGCGTGCTCTGGGCCTTTGTGATTGCCCTGATCACACTCGCCTGGTTCCAGGACCCGGGCATTGCTACCATTATCGGAGCTGCCATCATCATTAACCTGCTGATCGCGGCGATGACCGGCGCGACTCTGCCACTGTTGCTTAAGCAATGGGGGATTGATCCGGCTCTGGCCGGAGGCGTGATCCTGACCACCGTCACGGACATCGTCGGTTTTATGTCTTTTCTGGGACTGGCCACCCTGTTTTACCTCTGACGGACACCCTATGTACGAAACCGATGACGACGATGATTTCGTCAGCAAATCCGAACTCAAACGGGAAATGCAGCGCTATCAGGATCTCGGCGAGACCCTCTGCAACCTGCCCCACACACGCTGGCCAGAGCTGCCCGTCAGTGAGACACTGATGGCCGCACTGGAGGAAAGCCGCCGTATCGGTAAGCACGAAGCCCGTCGCCGTCACTTCCAGTACATCGGAAAACTGATGCGTGATGAGGACATTGAATCGATTCAGCACGCCATCGACATGCTCGACCCGTCCAGCGAGGCCCATGGTCGTTATATCCGTCATTGCGAGCAGTGGCGTACCCGCCTGATTGAAGATGGCAAAGCCCTGGCGGCATTCCTGAATGAATACCCGGATACCGACCGCCAGCAGCTGCGTAATCTGGTGCGCAACGCTCAGAAAGAGATGGGGCAGGAACCACCCAAGCCCGGCACCAGCTTTAAAAAGCTGTTTCAGCTGATCCGCGAGGCCTGTCGCTAGGCTTTCTGTAGCCGACGACTGCACCGGTGCGTTCTGCACCGGTGTTCTGTATCGGTATGTACTGCACAGCAGTCACTGAATTGCTTCATTCACTGTCGTTGCCGCTCATCATGAGTCAACTTCAGGTAAAGTTCCTGCTTACTCCCCCACCTTGACGATTCTCAGATTGGCAGACCAAGGCTTCTGCAGCTACCATTCACAGACAAATGACCTTTGGTGTACATAAACGTCCACCAGCAAAATAATAATAACGAGGCCTGACTTATGTTTTTCAAGATCCCGCTGATCATTGGAATGATGTACCTGTTCATCACTTCCCGTAACTACCTGCTGTGCGCGTCTACCTGGGCTGCCGTCTCAGCAGTATTCGATGTCTTCTACACCGGTGGTTTCAGCAACGCACTGATTGTGGCTACGGCTGCAAACTTTGTGATCGCTCTGGCGGTGTTCTTTGTGCTGAGCAAAATCAGTGATGGCCTGATGCGCTGGCTGGCGTCGTTCACTGGCATCGCAGTACTGTACGCTTTCGCCTGATTTCAGATTTTTCATCTGATGTAAGAAACAGAAACGGCCGGTAATCCGGCCGTTTCTGCTCAATCTGATGGTGTCTTTGATAAAGAAATGCAGATTCCATTCTGCAACAAATGCCTCTGAGCTTAACGGTTCAGGGGCATTTTTGTGCGTACGTCCGTGACCCGGTCAGAATCTATTTCAGCAACAGCGACTCCCGGGCCTTCTTCTCACCAGGTAATCATTTAAATAAAACACTTTCAGAAGAATCTATTCCAGCCTCTCCTTATTCATATATCACTGGAAGGTTTAAGGCTTATCCACTGGAAATTCTTCACACTTACCGTTTTCGCAAATAGTGATTTTACCCCACCCCGGAGAACTGCTTTTTGGAATACCAAAATTATATCGAGTAATATAATAATTGATCACCCCGTTATGACCCGCGTCTTCAAGGTAGTATAAATCCCCTTCTTCCAGATCCTCTTTATCCAAAGGAACAGTGTTATTTGCCTGATCATAAACTTTTTTAATAACAACATCCGCAGCACCAGGATTGGTGCCTTTGACAATTGCGCTAACTTCTATTTTAATTCTTCCGCCATCATGAAGATCAACTTCTACATCATCGGGAAAATCTGCTGTATCAATTGTTGAGGATTTAAGCGCTTGCTCAATTTTAGCAAGGCCATTAGCTACAGAGCTATTATCTCTAATATAAGCTTCAACACGTCCCTCACAACCAGAGCACTCCAGGAAATTCCACGAGGACTCAACTACAGACTTTGGGATTATGAGATTATTCATCGCATCTAAAACCTCAGAAACCGCGTCCGTCACATCACCAAACTTATTAATGTCATACGAATCTGGACTGGAATTGACAACAGAAACACTCTCTCCAGCGGTTGGAGAATATGTATTTCCTTTTCCTCCCTGAATGACACCACCTCCAGATCTTGATTTAATAACTTTCAAAGTTGTTATTTTGTCATTTCCAAGATCGTAAGAGTTATATATTCCAGTAGCACCAGGGGGTAAGTATTGTGCCCCCCAAGTCTTGGCTTTATTTGATATCTTCGAATAAGAGCAATAATTACATATTGAGATATCCTCAATTGCATGAGCGGAGACTGATAACATCAGTGAAAAAGTAACAAAGATTACTTTCAACTTAACAAATGGGAAATTCATTAAGGCCACTCCTTTGACGTTAGTCATTATGAATTCTAGAGCAAATGCTCGTGAATTAAATTATCACGGAGAATTCATCTTCAAAACAGAAAAGAAAGGCTTTAACAAAAGATTCACATAACTTTCATATTAAGAATATCAAGACCTTGTGGGTTGATAATCTGAACCCCTGTGTTACCTGTTGAGTGGCATTTTAGCGCGTACGTCCGTGACCCGGTCTGAATCTATTTCAGCAACAGCGACTCCCGGCTCTTCTTCCAACCGAGCGATGACCTGCCCCCAGGGGTCGATGATCATCGAATGCCCCCAGGTCTGACGCTTGTCGTCGTGCCAGCCACACTGATTGGCGGCAAGCAGGTAGCATTGCTGTTCAATGGCGCGGGCACGTAGCAACACCTCCCAATGGGCGCTTCCGGTTCTGTGCGTGAACGCCGCAGGCACGACTATGATCTCGGCTCCGGCTTTGCGCAGCGCCTCATATTGCAGTGGAAAGCGCAGATCAAAGCAGATACTCAGGCCAACCTTGCCGACCGGTGTATCAATCACACAGACCTCGTCACCCGGTGCAAAGCGCTCGGATTCCAGATAACGCCCCTGAGCATCACCGACATCGACATCAAATAAATGAATTTTGTCGTAGCGCGCAACCTGCTTTCCCTGATCATTGAACACCAACAGGGCTGAACGGACTCTGGGGTCACCCTCGGGGTCGGGCTGGGGCACGGCTCCGGCCAGCAACCAGAGATTGTTCTCAGCAGCGAGTTGCGCAAGCCAGGCGACGTGCGCCGGGTCATCCGCAATCTCCCGGTAGCAGCCGCCGTCCATGCTCAGGCACATCTCCGGCAACAGCACCAGCTTTGCACCGCGAGCGGCAGCATCCACCACCAAGGCTCTAAGCTGCGCTTTGTTGTGTTCAACATCTGCCAGACTATTGCACTGCACCACAGCGACACGGTTAAGATCAGTCATTTTCTAACCCAAAAATACTCAGGAAACGATCCATAAAGCTGCGGCTTTTCTTACCATCGACGCTGTTATCAAAGGCTTTATTCAACTGCACATCGGGTTTTGAGACCGTGCCTCTGATGGAGTAACTGGCGCTGGTAAAGCGCTCCAGCTCATCACCGACCAGCCGCTCGGTAACGTAAATCGACGCTGCCACCGGAGGGGCAAAACCAGCGAGCACAGCTACTAAGGGCAAGGTGCCGGTAATCGGGAAGGTGACCGCGAGTTTCATATCCAGTTCACCGCTGTTCAGGTTAGCGGTACCTGAGGTCAATAGTTTGCCACCCGGGCCTTCCAGCGTGACTGGCTCGGCCAGTGTCAGCAGGCCCTGCGTGATTTCGGCCTTGCCTTTAAGAGTATCGAAGGCCATGCCGGAGTTCACCACATCGGAGAAATCGAGGCGCAGACGGCGAAACAGTGCGTTGACATTCAGGGTGCCGACAGCGCGCATGGCGGCAGCCCCTTCAAGGTCGACGGACCCCTCACGAATGCGCATGGCAACGGTGCCATTCAGTGTCTGGGTATTGAAGCCCAGGGGGGAGCCCAGCCAGTTCAGGTTGACCTGACTGTCCATCTCTTTGCCTTTGATGATGGCCTGCTGGCGAAAGGCTTTCTGAACGTCCTGAACGTTAGTAGCTTTGAGTTCCAGTCCGGTAAGGCGGGTTCTCTGTTCACCGTTCAGCATCAGCCAGTCCATGGGGCCGGTGATGTTGACGCCTTTCATATCTGTTTTGACAAAGTTCACCCGCACACCCTGTTCAACGGGACGGGCGTTTACCTGCCATGAGCCAAGATTGCGCGTCCCCAGATAAAACTCGTCCAGAGTGACATCCATCGCCACCATGTCCGTTGGCAATACATCCGCTAACGGGTCAGGAGGTATGGCCATAGAATCAGCAGCCACAGGGTCAGCAGCAGGGTCGTTTTCATCCGGCAGGCGCACATACTCCAGCGCCATAACCAGAGGTGCTGCGGTGTCTGCGGGCAGGGTAATATCACCAGCCGCCAGGTCGCTGTCGACCCGCAGATCCCATTGACCTCGGGACTGGTTACCCGTGACGGTCATCGGGCCGGATGGATAGTCGTACACATCCACATCAGCCAGTTTCAGATCGACCGAGGCCACCGGATTGGTATTACCCAGACTGTCGGTTATGAACACTTCACCGGCAGCACGGGCTTTGGCGTCGGCTTCATCTGACAACGTCAGCAGGTGATCGAATGCATCCCACCAGGGTTCCGCATAGATCCGCTCATCCAGGTGACCACGGATGGCGATGCCCGTACCTGTTGTATGCTCTGGCGTTTCGCCACCAATCAGCACTTCGCCACGTGGAGCATTGGTGATCGCATCCAGAGTCAGGGCCGCGCGCACCAGATGGTCGTAATTGATATTGAACCGGGTCTCATCCCCAGAGCGGATAAGGGCTGTCAGCGGCCTTGGCTGCTCTGCCACCTTACCCATCGGAAATGGCAGGTCGATCTGAGTCCCTACGAGGTCAGACTCCAGCAAAATCTGCACCGGTTCATCCGCCTCAGGGTCAATAAAGACTTCGGAGTGATAGTTAAGGCTGCCACTGACCGGATCGAGCAGAAACAGATCCAGCCAGGGGTTCAGTGATGTCCACTGAGCCTCGCCTTGTCCACGCAGTGAAATCAGGTAGGTATCCGGCGTCACCCGGGACGTAACATCCATGGTTACCGGTCCTCCAAACAGCTGAGCTTCAAGCCCTTCGACCCAGAGGCCGGTGTCGGTATTAAAACTCAGTGAGCCATTCAGATTCTGCAGGTCGATATCAATATCGGTGATCTGTAGCCGGGTATTACGCAATTCTGTCGTCAGGTCGACCTGTGGCTCACTGTCATCATCACTCAAAGAGACCTTCAGCTTCAGGTCTGTTGTTGCACGCCCTCTGGCCTGCCAGGTTTCCAGAGCGCCACCCATCATCTCGGCCAGAGGCGTGGTCTGCAGGTACGCCAGAGCCTCTGAAGTACTGCCATCCAGTCGCCCGTCGACACTGAGCATGACATCATCACCCTGACTGCGGATCTTCACCTTACCCGACTGATCCATAATGGTGCCGCCCAGGGTGTGGCCTTCGCGGACAAACACATCCACATCGGGCGCGTCCAGATAGACACTGCCACGCACATCCGTAACCAGTGGCCAGCCGTCAAGATAATTCAGTTTTGCGTTCTCAGCCTGCAGCGACAGCTGCGTGGTCATGCTGTAGTCCGGTGTTTCATCGCCCAGTGTTCCGTTGAGCACAAAGCCTACGTCGGTTAACTGCCCTTCCAGCAGGCTGGTATCCAACCAGTCATTGATCGCGGGGTCGATAATGTCTGGCACCAGTTTCTGTTGCAGTACCACAGGTCCCTGCTCTACGCCCAGCTGCAGGGCGATGTAGTTCTCTACGTCAGAAGCTTCACGGGGGATGCGCAATGCCAGCTCTCCGCGGACCCTGGTGTCATCGAGGTGGGCATCCAGATCCTGCAGATGCAGGCGGAACAACTCGGGTTCGATTTCCCAGTAAAAGTCGGCACTGGCGTTAGTCAGGTCCCATTCAGGCTGATAAATATCCGGCAGGTGCATGGTGAGATCCTTGTCGCGGATACGTGCCACACCACCAAGCTTCTGCAGGTGCACTTCGCCGTCGGCTCTGGCCAGTGCCGGAATCCCCTTGTAAGGCTGCACCGAGAAATCCCGGACCGTCGCCCGCATATCGAACTCACCCGCGCGGAACAAGTAGGACAGACGCACGTTTTCGCCCTGCCCGGACGGCGCCAGGTTATCGAGATAGCGGTCAAACGGCTCCGGCATCAGGTTAAAGTCGAGCAGAAACTGACTGGCCTCAGCCAGATCCGCAGACGGCACCCTCAGATTCCAGCCACGGTCATCATCAAGGCGCACTGAGCTCAGGCGCAGTTCGCGGATGGGCAGTGGCTCCGCGAAGCGCGGCAGTATCTGCAGGTGCCAGTCTTCACTGCGGCGTTCGCCAGAAATCATCAGCGTGCCGCTGGTCAGCGCCAGCGTATTTTCAGGGGCCTTAACTCTGAATTCCGGAACCACAGCACGGATATAGAGGGATTTAAGGTCGCCATCCGTCAGCGACAACCAACCTTCAAGGCTGGCACGCATGCTCTGTATCGACAGTTCCCGTGGCAGTGTTTCCGGCACCCAGCGTGACCATTGCTGCTCATCGACCAGCAGATAAATATCGCCGTCCTGCTGACCCAGTGGCCACAGCTGCCCACGGATGTCGGCACTGATAAAGATGTCTGCCAGATCTTCGTCCAGCCCCCAGGCGATATCCCCTTCCAGAGAGTGCTGTTCCCCCTGATTACGCCAGGCAACACGGCGGATCATCAGGGTTTCAGTGACATCATCCGGGTGCTGATTGATGATTTTCCAGTCACGCAGAATGATATTGTCCTGGCGCTCCAGCCAGTCCAGCCAGGCCGGGCGTTTCTGCAGCGCTGAGAAATCCGGTGTTTTGCCAGAGCCGCCCAGCAGTGGGTTACGCAGATTAAACTGGTTGATGTATTCCTGATGAATGGTGAGATCAACTCGGTCAACCATGATGCGCTTGAACACGGGCAGACGGTGATACAGGGTTGAACTCAGATCCAGTTCAGCGGATACCGTACCAACATCCAGACGGGTTTCGCCCTCGCCGACGGCAACATCACGCAGTGCCAGTACCGGCGAGAAGAAGGACCAGCCTCCCTTAAGGCGACCTATCGTCACCGTCTGGCCGATCTGTTCAGTCAGCAGGGTTTCGAGCCGGTGTTTCTGGGTTTCTACTGCGGGCATCAGCACCAGACGGCCGCCAATCACATAGGCCGACAGCAGCACCACCGCCATCAGGAGTGTGATCAGAAGCTGAAGCAGAAACGAACGCAGATGGCTCATTGTGGATTACTGCAGGATGATGTCGTATTCATCCTGCCGGTAACGTCCCTCGACCTGCAGGCGGATGGTCTTGCCGATAAAGGCCTCAAGGTCAGCCAGACCATGGCTGTCTTCGTCGAGCAGACGGTCAACGACCTCCTGACTGGCCAGCACCAGATACGTTCCGGCGTTATACGCCCGTTCTTCGCGCAGAATCTCACGGAAGATCTCGTAGCAGATGGTCTCCGCCGTTTTCACCGAGCCACGCCCCTGACAGGCACCGCAGGGCTCCATCAGCATATGCTCCAGACTTTCGCGGGTGCGCTTGCGGGTCATCTCCACCAGGCCCAGCTCAGATACACCGCTGATCTTGGTTTTGGTGTGGTCTTTCTCGAGCACTTTTTCGAGCATACGCAGTACCTGACGCTGATGCTCAACATCGGTCATATCGATAAAGTCGAGAATGATGATACCGCCAAGATTACGCAGCCGGACCTGGCGACCGATCGCCGTGGCGGCTTCAAGGTTGGTCTTAAAAATGGTGTCTTCAAGATTCCGGCGACCAACAAAACCACCGGTATTCACATCGATGGTGGTCATGGCTTCGGTCTGATCAATCACCAGATAACCACCGGACTTCAACGCCACCTGACGCTCCAGCCCACGCTGGATGTCCTCTTCGACGTTGTACAGCTCAAAGATAGGTCCCGGACCCATGTACGACTCGATCTTGTCCGCTACCTCGGGCACGTACTGCTGGCAGAACTGCTGAATTTTCTGAAAGGTCTCACGCGAATCGATCAGAATTTTCGTGGTCTCCGGGCGCGCCAGATCACGGATGGCACGCTGTGACAGCGGCAGTTCATCATAGATCATGCTCGGCAGGGGGTTGTCTTTAATGCGTTCTTCCAGCTTGCGCCACAGGCGACGCAAATAGCGTACATCGGCGAGAATTTCGTCTTCCCCAACACCGTCGGCGGCGGTACGCAGAATAAACCCGGCTTCACCGGTAAGGCCTTCGGTTTCCATGCAATCGGTCACCAGCTGCTTCAGGCGCTCACGCTCGGCTTCTTCTTCAATGCGTTGGGAGACACCCAGGTGGGCCGTGCCCGGCATGTACACCAGATATCGCGAGGGAATGGACAGAAAGGTGGTCAGGCGTGCGCCTTTCGTGCCGATAGGATCTTTGGTGACCTGCACGATCAACGTCTGACCTTCACGCACCAGTTGATTGATCGGGGTGTTGTTTGAGTCGCGGCTGATTTCAGAACTGTGAATGAACGCCGCACGCTCCAGGCCGATATCAACAAACGCCGCCTGCATGCCGGGCAACACACGCACGACCTTGCCTTTGTAGATATTACCCACCAGACCACGATGGTTGGCGCGCTCGATAAATATTTCCTGCAGTACACCGTTTTCCACCACCGCCACGCGGCTTTCGGTGGGTGTCACGTTCATCAGAATTTCAGCGTTCACGATCTGTTTTCCATCTGCCATACCGCGATACCAGCCTCGCGCAGCATGGTTGCCGTTTCAGTTAAGGGCAGGCCGACCACATTGCTGTAGCTGCCCTGAATATCAGCCACCAGAATCGCGCCAAGTCCCTGAATGCCGTACGCACCAGCTTTATCCATGGGTTCACCCGTGGCCACATAGGCTGCAATCTCATCCGCGGATAAATCACGGAACCTAACCCGGGTGCTGACCACCTGCGAACGCACCTGCCCGGCCTGGGCCAGAGCCACCGCCGTCAGCACCTGGTGCGCCCGACCAGACAGCGAGCTCAGCATGGCAGAGGCCTCTGCGGCATCCGCAGGCTTAGCCAGAATCTCACCATCGCAGACCACGGTGGTATCCGCACCCAACACAAAGTCTTCACCTATGGCCAGGGCGACCGCCAGTGCTTTCTCCCGTGCCATCCGTTCTACGTAATCGGCCGGATGCTCATTGGCATAAGGGGTTTCGTCGATATCAGCTGGCTGGATACTGAAGTGGACGCCGATCTGAGTCAGCAGTTCCCGACGACGTGGCGATGCAGAAGCCAGAATCATCAGCGGATCCTCTGCAGTACGACATAACCAATGGCATACACCCAGGGCCACATCAGCGCCGTGGTCGCCGCCGGAGCAAGCAACAGCACCGGCCGGGGATCACCAATCAACGCCACCATGGCCCAGTATCTGAGTATCTGAATGCCCAGTACCAGCACGAACAGGGTGGCCGCCTGCTGAATGATGTTGAACAGATACAAGCGCCGGTAAAGCAGTTGCAGCATACCGATGTAGACCGCCATCAGCATGACATTGAGGCCCAGAGGCGAGCTGTACTCAACATCCAGCAATAAACCGAGCGGCACACACAGCCACATGCCGGCGATGCCCGGCATAATCAACACCAGTACCGTGACCACGAGCAGTACCCAGGCGGGCTGAAACCAGTCGATGATGGGTGGCAGTGGAATATGCTCCAGCACAAAGGCGAAAAAGATCAGCGCCAGAGCGTAAAACAGACGGGTCAGGCTCATGATTTATCCTGCCAGAGTTCCACTGGTGGAACGCGTCCCGCGTCGTGCGTAAACACCAACAGCAGATGACGGCTGCGGTCTAGGTGCGCGGTCGGCTTTGCATGAATGGTGGCGTACGATTCACCAGGGATGTTCTCAACCCGGGTCACTTCGGCCACAGGATAACCCGCGGGATAACGCCCACCCAACCCTGAGCTGATCAGAGTATCGCCGACTTTAATATCGGCCGTGTTCGGCACGTAAATCAGATCCAGCTGACTCAGAGAGCCGGTACCCACCGCCACCGCACGCACACCGTTGCGGTTGACCTGCACAGGAATGGCGTGGTTGTTGTCAGCAATCATGAGTACACGGGCGCTGAAGGGCAACACATCAATCACCTGACCAAGCAGACCGTGAGCATCCAGTACGGGCTGTCCGACGAACACACCATCAGAGCCGCCTTTATCGATAATAATCTGCTGGGTGTATGGGTCAGGATCGACGGCGGTGACTGAGGTAATCAGTACATCATCCTGCACTTTGGTGGACGCCGAGAGCAGCTTACGCAGCTCCATATTTTCCACTTCAAGTGCGGCCAGACGCTGCACTTTATTTTCCAGAATAAAATTGCGCGAGCGCAGCTGATCGTTCTGCTTCTGCAGGGTATCGCGGCTGGATGCGGAATCGCCCAGCCAGTAAATCATCGACTGAGGTATCAGGGAGACTTTCTGCGGGGGCACCAGTACATAGCCAATGGCGTAACGCACCGGCTTCAGCACGGAATAATTATGATCTAACCACATCATCGCTAGGCACAGTACGGCAATCAGAGCGAGCCGCTGACCCAGAAATTGTGGTGTCTGGAACTGGTAATTAATAACGCAGTACCGAATTCGTTAACAATATCGTGAACTATATCAGCAAAACCCCGCCAACACCGCTCTGAGAAAGGCTCAGAAGCGGTAAAAACAGGGGCGGACCGGTGTCTTTACCGATCCGTTGCGTATTTCAGATAAACAGAAGTTTTTATTATTCGAGTTCGAGCACAGCCAGCTGCTGCTCGGTCGCGCTCTCAAGGAACTTACCGCCACCACGTGCCACACAGGTCAGTGGGTCTTCAGCGACGATCACCGGCAGACCGGTCTCTTCACTCAGCAGCTTGTCGAGGTCACGCAGCAGAGCGCCACCGCCGGTCAGCACCATGCCACGCTCGGCCACGTCAGACGACAGTTCTGGTGGAGACTGTTCCAGAGCGCCTTTCACGGCCTGAACGATCTGCGCCAGAGACTCCTGCAGGGCCTCCAGAATCTCGTTGGAGTTCAGAGTAAAGCTACGCGGAATACCTTCAGCCAGGTTGCGGCCACGCACGTCGATTTCACGCACTTCGCCACCCGGGTAAGCGGTACCGATTTCCTGCTTGATGCGTTCAGCCGTCGCTTCACCGATCAGGCTGCCGTAATGCTTACGCACATAGGCCACGATGGCTTCGTCGAAACGGTCACCACCGACCTTCACCGATTCAGCGTACACCACACCACTCAAAGAGATGATGGCGATCTCAGTGGTACCACCACCGATGTCGACGACCATAGAACCGCGGGCTTCATCCACCGGCAGACCGGCACCGATGGCAGCCGCCATAGGCTCGTAGATGAGGTAAGCACGGCTAGCACCGGCATTGATTACGGAGTCACGGATGGCGCGACGCTCGACCTTGGTCGCCTGAAACGGCACACAAACCACAACGCGTGGGCTTGGCGGCATCAGTGAACGGTCGTGTACGCTCTTGATGAAGTACTGCAGCATTTTCTCAGTGACTTCAAAGTCGGCAATAACACCGTCTTTCAGTGGACGGATGGCCTGAATGTTACCTGGTGTACGACCCAGCATGCGCTTCGCTTCAGCACCGACGGCCTGAACGGTTTTACCACTTGGCTGTAGACGGATGGCGACAACAGAGGGTTCGTTTAACACAATGCCTTTATCACGCATATAGATCAGCGTGTTGGCTGTCCCCAGATCGATGGAAAGATCACTGGAGAACAGACCGCGAAGCTTTTTAAACATCCAGACGGGTTCCCGAAAAACAGATAAAAATTTGCCGTAACTCTAGCAATGGCGGGGATTCAGGGCAAGCCACATTTGTGCTAACCTCCGGCCCTTATTTTTGCTTTCACCTCCCGAGGAACCCTCATGTCTCTGGATCAGGATCAGGTCCGCAAAATTGCGGCTCTGGCAAAACTGCAGATTGATGATGAGCAGCTTGCCACCTACCAATCGAATCTGAGCAATATTCTGGAACTGGTTGACCAGCTTTCTGCTGCTGACACCAACGGCGTAGACCCCATGGCCCACCCACTGGATGCCGTACAACGCCTGCGTGCTGATGTTGTTACCGAAGAGAATCAGCGCGAACACTTCCAGAAAATCGCTCCCGCCGTGGATCAGGGTCACTACCTGGTACCGCGGGTTGTTGAATAAAAAGCCCGTTGAATAATTGTTGGTGAAATAAGCATGTCCGACGCACTGCATAACAAGACCATCGCCCAGATCTCTGCTGATCTCGCCGCTGGCACATACTCCAGTACCGAGATCACCACCGATCTGCTGGCCCGCATCAAAAGCGAAGATAAAGCCATCAACAGCTTTATCACCGTCACCGAAGAACAGGCCCTGGCTCAGGCCAAAGCCGCCGATGAAGCCCGCGCAGCGGGTAATGCCGGTTTATGGACCGGTGTGCCCATGGCCCACAAAGACATCTTCTGTACCAACGGCGTACTGACCACCTGTGGCTCAAAAATGCTGAGCAACTTCGAAGCGCCGTACGACGCCACTGTGGTTGAGAACTTCAACAAAGCCGGTGCAGTGTGTCTGGGTAAAACCAACATGGACGAGTTCGCCATGGGCTCCTCCAACGAGACCTCGTACTTCGGTGCGGTGAAAAACCCGTGGGATCTCGACCGCGTACCGGGTGGTTCTTCCGGTGGCTCCGCCGCTGCCGTTGCCGCACGTCTGGTTCCGGGTGCCACTGCCACCGATACCGGCGGTTCGATTCGTCAGCCTGCGGCCCTGTGTGGTATCACCGGCCTCAAGCCAACCTATGGCCGCGTTAGCCGCTGGGGCATGATCGCGTTTGCCTCCAGTCTCGATCAGGCCGGTACCATGACCCGCACCGCCGAAGACTCAGCGCTGATGATGAACGTCATGGCCAGCTTCGATAAAAAAGACTCCACCTGCGTTGAGCGCGACGTGCCGGATTACACCGCCACCCTCAATGACAGCATGGCCGGTAAAACCATCGGTCTGCCGAAAGAATATTTCCGCGATGACATCAGCTCCGACATGCAACAGCAGGTGCGTAATGCCGTTGCTGAATACGAAAAAATGGGCGCTAAAGTGAAAGAAATTTCACTGCCGAACACCCACCTCGCGGTACCGGTTTACTACGTGGTTGCACCGGCAGAATGTTCCGCCAACCTGTCGCGTATGGACGGTGTGCGTTTCGGTCATCGTTGCGAAGACCCGAAAGACATTGAAGACCTCTACCTGCGTTCACGCAGTGAAGGTTTCGGCTCAGAAGTGAAGCGCCGCATCATGGTCGGTGCTTATGCCCTGTCTGCCGGTTTTTACGATGCTTATTACAAAAAAGCCCAGCAGGTACGTCGCTTAATTAAAAACGACTTTGTCGAAGCCTTTAAAGACGTCGACATCATCATGAGCCCGACTTCGCCAACACCGGCCTTTAAATTCGGTGAAAAAGGCGACGACCCGGTAGCCATGTACCTCGAAGATATTTTCACCATCGCCACCAACCTCGCCGGTCTGCCCGGCATGTCGGTACCGTGCGGCCAGGTCAATGGGTTACCTGTTGGCCTGCAGCTGATCGGTAATTACTTTGACGAAGCCGGTCTGCTCAATGCAGGACACCAGTTCCAGCAGGCAACCGACTGGCATTTAAAAGCACCGGCAGGCATTTAAGGGGAATACAGGATGGAATGGGAAGTAGTTATCGGCCTTGAGATTCACGCTCAGCTGGCCACCAAATCAAAGATTTTCTCCGGCGCGTCTACTGCTTATGGTGCCGACGCCAACACCCAGGCCTGCGCCGTTGATCTCGGCCTGCCGGGTGTACTGCCGGTATTTAACGAAGAAGCCCTGCGCATGGCTGTTAAATTCGGCCTCGCCATTGATGCCGAAATCGGCCTGAAAAGCGTGTTCGACCGTAAAAACTATTTTTACCCGGATTCGCCCAAAGGCTATCAGACCACCCAGCTGCATCACCCGATCGTGGGCAAAGGTCATATCGAAATCGAACTCGATAACGGCGAAACCAAACGCATTAACGTGACCCGCGCGCACCTCGAAGAAGACGCCGGTAAATCCGTACACGAAGGTTTCGACGGCATGTCCGGCATCGACCTCAACCGTGCCGGAACACCGCTGGTCGAAATCGTATCTGAGCCAGAACTGCGCACCGCCAAAGAAGCCGCCGCGTACTTCAAAAAAATGCACAGCATCGTTACTTACCTCGGCATCTGTGACGGCGACCTGTCACAGGGCTCCATGCGTTGTGACTGTAACGTCTCCCTGCGCCCGAAAGGCCAGGAAGAATTCGGCACCCGTACCGAGATTAAAAACGTCAACAGCTTCCGTAACGTCGAGCGCGCGATCAATTCTGAAATCGAACGTCAGATGGACATCCTCGAAGACGGTGGCCGCATCATTCAGGAAACCCGCCT
>JBPEXS010000601.1:0-1060 GCA_052031325.1 Thalassolituus sp.
GTTATCCCACACTGAGGACAATCAAGGCATCCGTAGACACCAGTGCGGCGCCATACAGGTAACAACAGGGCGTAATCAGACCCGGCTAAACCGGCCAGCAGTCATTGATCAGTCTGCATCAGGCTCATTACAATTCATAATCAGTTCTGCAATAACAAGAAATCGCAGAGTACCGAGTCTTTACCGGAGTCTTTCGGCTCCCGGAGTTTGTTATGACTACTTACGCCAACGCCACTTCCCCGGCCAGTACAGAAACGGCCGCCCAGATTGAAGTCCGTCGTATGGATTTTGGCTTTGATCAGGTCACTGAGCAGGACTGGTTCCGCAACAACCCGATTCTCTCTGCCTTTATGGCGGTACTGTCTGGCACCTTCCCACCCGGTGAGCAGATGTTCATCCAGACGGTCCGGTATTTTAAGGATGAGATTGAAGGGGATGAACTCAAAGAAGCGGTACGTCTCTTTACGCAGCAGGAGGCCCATCACACGCACCAGCACAAGCAGGCCAATCTGCGTCTTGAAGAGCTTGGCTGGAAAGCACTGGATATCGAATGGCGGGTCGAAAGAGCGATTCACTTTCTGAATAAAAACCGCTCACCGGAAAACCAGCTGGCAATGACCGTCTGTCTTGAGCACCTGACGGCAATTGTGGCTGAGTTTGTACTGACTCACCCGGAGCATTTCGATGGTATGGACCCGGCAATACGCAATATGCTGATCTGGCACGCCATTGAAGAAATTGAGCATAAATCAGTCGCCTTTGATGTGTACATGCAGGTCTGTGGAGACCGTAAGGCACTGCGCAAAATGATGAACCGCATGGCCTTTATGTTCCCCTTCCTGACCACTTTGCGTACTTTTTATCTTCTGGCACGCGCAAAACGCCTGCCACGCTGGAAGCACATCCGCGATGCCCGTGGCATGCTCACCGGCCCAAGCGGAATGCTCACCTGCCTGAAACAACCACTGAAAGATTTTTACGGTGAGAATTTCCATCCGGACGATCACGACAACCGTGGTCTGGTGGAGAAATGGAAAGCGGAAGTGGATCAGTATCGCGC
>JBPEXS010000602.1:0-3157 GCA_052031325.1 Thalassolituus sp.
GTGTTCTGCAGGAGCGTATTACCTCCACCAAGACAGGCTCCATTACTTCTATCCAGGCGGTATACGTACCTGCGGATGACTTGACTGACCCATCGCCAGCCACCACCTTCGCGCACCTGGATTCAACCGTTGTACTGTCCCGTGATATCGCGTCTAAAGGTATTTACCCAGCGATCGACCCACTGGATTCCACCTCTCGTCAGCTGGATCCACTGGTTATCGGTAACGAACACTACGGCGTAGCCCGTGGCGTTCAGGGTGTACTGCAGCGCTACAAAGAGCTGAAGGACATCATCGCGATTCTGGGTATGGACGAACTGTCCGACGAAGATAAGCAGCTGGTTGCCCGTGCACGTAAGATCGAGCGTTTCCTGTCTCAGCCATTCCACGTGGCCGAGATCTTTACCGGTGCGCCTGGTAAGTACGTGTCTCTGAAAGAAACCATCCGTGGTTTCCAGGGCATTCTCGAAGGTGAATACGATGAACTGCCAGAACAGGCGTTCTACATGGTAGGCACCATCGACGAAGCGATCGAGAAAGCGAAAAACATGTAATTGGGCAGGCAGAAAGACAGATTTGATCAGTCCTTTCTGCCACTCACACTGAGGATAAGACTATGGCGATTACCGTCCACTGCGATATCGTCAGCGCCGAAGAGAACCTGTTCTCTGGCCTGGTAGAGCGTGTAGTAGCACACGGTGAAATGGGTGATCTGGGTGTTGAACCTGGCCACACTGCACTGCTGACTCCGCTGAAGCCCGGCCCGGTCCGTTTTGTGAAGCAAGGCGGCGAAGAAGAGGTTGTTTACGTCTCTGGCGGTTATCTCGAAGTGCAGCCTGATTGTGTAACCGTGTTAGCTGACACGGCTGTCCGCGCCGGCGATATCGACGAAGCGGCCGCACTCGAAGCGAAGAACCATGCGTTGAAAGCAATGGAGAATCAGGAGTCCGACTTTGATTACTCCCGCGCTATGACGCAACTGGCTGAAGCGGCGGCACAGCTCCGTACGATTCAGCAGATTCGTGAAAAACTCGGCAAGCACTGAGTTTGAAGCAAATCTGAAAAAGCCTCCTTCGGGAGGCTTTTTTTTGTCTGTTTTGTGCGCCAGGATGCGCTGAGACAAAACCTCTTTCGCGACATGCGCGCATAAACTGAGGTTTAAGAGAATCAGACGGACTGTCGTCCGGCCTGACTTTCCTCTCCATCCTGCTATTCCACAACGCTGTGCTAGGCTTTTTAGACAGTCATCAAGAAAGTGTCCTGTTATGAAACGCCTGTTGTCCTGCCTCTTCGTTCTGATGTTTCTGGTCGTCCATCCGGCTGCTGCTGAGAGTGATAAACCAAAGACGGATAAGGGCTGGTATTTAGGTGCGGGTCTGAGCCTTGGTTGGGGGCAGGAGAAACTGGAATACGCTGACGATACCTACAAGGAAGAGGTCAGCTCCATTGCTACAGACTACACCCTGGGTTACATCACCCGACACGATCATCGTTTTGAAGCCACCTATCATATCGACTCACTGGAAGTGGACAGCAGCAAAAAGAATGGCAAGGTCACCAGCCTGGATTTTGAATGGCAGTTCACCTTCTCGGATAACCTGTTAGAACCCTATTTCCGCTCAGGACTCGGGTTTGTCAGTAGTCCATACCTTGAAGACGATGTAAAACTTTCCGGGGTTTCCATCCAGCTGGGTACGGGCCTGATATATCGACTGACATACAACATCGAGCTGGATGCCGGCATTAAGGCCCGGGTAATCGGCTGGAGTGCAACAAAGCATCAGGGTGAGGACCTGGTCGTCAGCACGGCACTGACACAGGCAACCGGAGCCATCCGTTACATCTTCTGAGTGGCTGTGCTGCATTCCCCTCGCAAGGGAACTGGCATAAGATCACGAACCGTGTCGGTTGTCTCGCCGCAGGCAATCAGGTAGTGCAGCTTGGCGAAGGTCGCTTCTGCTGTCATATCACTCGCTGAAGTCACACCGATACGACTCAGAACAGAACCACTGGCATAGGTGTCCTGGTAGACGCCACCGGCCAGACACTGACTGGTGTTCACAACGACAATCCCAGCTGCTGTCGCCTTGTGCAGTATATCCATCAAGGCCTCATTACCCTGAGGCGCATTCCCTACCCCATAAGAACGCAGAATCAGTCCGCGCAGTCCGGGTGCTGCCAGCATGCGCTCAGCGATGTCCGCCTGAATGCCGGGATAGAGAGCAAGAACCGCGACGGAAGCAGGGTCAAATGTGAGCTGGCGGAACTGCGGCTCGCCAGCGCACAGCAGCAGACCGTCACTCAGATGAATGTGGACCCCTGCCTCTCCTAACCATGGCAGATCCGGTGAATCAAAAGCGTCAAAGCCAGTGCTCTTCACCTTAACGCTGCGGTTACCGCGCAGCAGACGTCCATGAAAACAGATACAGACTTCGCTGATGCTGCGATGAGTCGCCAGAAGGAGACTGTTGACCAGATTATTCGTGGCGTCAGTCCGTACGGCATTCAGAGGCACCTGAGAGCCGGTCACGATCACCGGCTTATTGCAGCCCTGCAGAATGAACGACAGCGCTGAAGCCGTGTAGGCCATGGTGTCAGTGCCGTGCAGAATCACGAAGCCTGTGTACTCATCCCACTTCTCGATGAGCAGAGCAGCAATCTTGCTCCAGTCCGCCGGGTTCAGATCGGCACTGTCGATAAGGTGATCAAGCGCGAGAACATCAAATGCCGGCAGCCCGAACGGGTCCAGTTTCTGGTGCAGGAAGGTGGGGAAATCATCGGCCGGGCGGTAGCCTTCGGGCGAGGTGGTCATTCCTATGGTGCCACCGGTATGCAGTACCAGAACACGATCCGACATGAGCTGAACCTGAAAAACTGACTAGGGGTGAACGACTTGAGGCTATCTGCACAGGGGTTGTCAGATCAGAGCCGGTTCGGAGTGTAGCACGGCCTGACAGTGAATGGCCTTAGGGAGGCAAGGTCGGAGCTTCAGATCTTTTCACTCCGACCGGATCATACAGCGAGCCATGTCAGCCCGCGCGATACTGATCCACTTCCGCTTTCCATTTCTCCACCAGACCACGGTTGTCGTGATCGTCCGGATGGAAATTCTCACCGTAAAAATCTTTCAGTGGTTGTTTCAGGCAGGTGAGCATTC
>JBPEXS010000603.1:0-11275 GCA_052031325.1 Thalassolituus sp.
ACGGCGAATGTGATTGAGGTGTCGGACTTTGTCCATGCACTCAGTGACGAGTTTGCGCAGAAATACCCGGGCGTGAGCTTCTACCATACCGGGGTAATCCCGATTAACTACAGTTTTGCGACGGAAGGGCAGAAAGATATGTCTACCCTGATCCCGGCTATGCTGCTGTTGATTGTGGTTCTGCTGGCGCTGATGTTGCGCAGTGCGCTTGCAACTTTTGCGACCATCACGGTTCTGGTACTGACCATTATGGCGACGATGGGGCTGGCCGGTTGGCTGGGCTTCTTCCTGTCGACCGGTACGATCAACGTCCCTATCGTGGTTCTCACCATTGCCGTTGCAGACTGTGTGCATATTGTCGCCAGCATGCAGTACGGCCAGCGACTGGGTAAAAGCCGGCGCGATGCTGTGCTTTATAGCCTTGAGCTGAACTGGATGCCGATTTTTATTACCAGTGCTACGACCGCAGTGGGTTTCCTGACGCTGATGATGTCGGAGTCGCCGGTCTTCGTCGATTTTGGGGTGCTCAGCGCCATAGGCGTGATGATGGCGTACTTCCTGTCGGTGACTCTGTTCCCTGCCATGCTGGTGGTGCTGCCGATAGGAAAGGGCAAGGCGGCTGAGGCGCAGTCGCACATGATGGATGTCCTGGCCGAATGGGTCATACGTTACCAGAAAGCGTTGTTGATCTTTGGTTCTCTGCTGGCGGTCGGTATCGGCGCACTGTCACTGAACAACGAAGTCAACGATGTGTCGACGGAATACTTCGCCAAGTCGACCGATTTCGGTAAGTCGGTAGAGGCGCGGGCCGAAATTCTGTCGGGCTCCCAGGGCATTGATTTTGCCTTGTTTACAGGCGAGGAAGGTGGCGTAAACAATCCAGCATTTATCCGAACCTTACGTGATTTTTCAGCATGGCTGGGCGAGCAACCAGAGGTTGACCATGTCGATTCATTATCTGACACCTACAAGCGCCTGAATATGAATATGCACGGCGATGATCGCGCGTGGTATCAGATTCCCGAAGACCGTGAACTGGCAGCCCAGTATCTGCTCCTCTACGAAATGTCATTGCCTTATGGTCTTGATCTGAACAACCAGCTTAACCTTGATAAATCGGCTGTGCGGGTGACGGTTACCATCAAAAACGTCGGCAGTCGTGAAATGGTCGCCCTGGAGGACAGAGCACGGGAGTGGATTGCAACTCATGCTCCTGATATCCGCCTGACGGCGGCCAGCCCTGGGCTGATGTTCGCGCACATTGGTGAGACCAATATGAAGAGCATGATCAAGAGCCTGTTCCTGGCCTTCTTTATCATCTCCGGGATTCTGATTTTTGCTCTGCGTTCCCTGCGACTGGGGCTGATCAGTCTGTTCCCGAACATTCTTCCTGCCCTGGTGGGTTTTGGATTCTGGAGTCTGATTTCCGGCGAAATCAATCTGGCATTGTCGATTGTCAGCTCAATGACGTTGGGGATTATTGTCGATGATACGGTGCACTTCCTGTCGAAGTATCAGTACGCCCGTAAAGATGGGATGAATGCAGAAGCAGCCGTCCGTTATGCCTTTGCGTCTGTGGGCCGTGCTCTGCTGATTACCACCACCGTACTTGCACTGGGCTTTTCCATGCTGATGTTCTCGGCCTTCCGACTGAACTCCGACATGGGTATGGCTACGGCCATCGTGATTGTGATGGCTCTGGTGATCGACTTCCTGCTGTTGCCGCCATTGTTGCTCTGGCTGGACGGTGATCAGTCAGCCAGCAAACCTGGGAAATCCACTAAAGAGGCTGTTGCTGCGCCGTAAGATGGGCCGTGACTGAGCTCCTGGTTGCCCTACGGCAGGGTAATGGCCGCCACGGCAGGCGCGGTGTGCGGCCTGTTCTGACCTCTGAAGATGAAACAGTGCAGGGCGAGTGCCCAATGACGACAAATAAGGGGAATAATTCTTTTACTGCTGTCTGTCTTTTCATATCATCTTCGGGTCGCACAGATACTAACATTCCGGCCAACTTTGTTGATTTTCTTACGGTTGCCCAGGTGTGGACCTGAACAGATTCAGGTAGTCAGCCCTGGCGGACAGCCGCAACCGGTGCAGCCTCCCGATGCGGTTGCCAACCTTACTGGCCTCATCCGATCTCACCATACGTTAGCTGTGACAGACACCGGGGCTTCTGACCGGACCAGAGTTCGTCACCGGTGAGTCTGCAGACCATCTGCATTGCTCTTTATTTCAGAATTTTCTCTCCGGAAAGTTTCAGTCTGATTGGCCTGTTTTTTTATTCAGCCAGCAGGCGACAGGATTTTATTTTTAGCAGGACATTCATTCATGAAAATGGTACGACGCCCGGTTCAGACCCTGATCGAATATCTGGTCACGGAACGGACTTACTCAGTTATTTTTATCCTTATTCTGGCCACCATAGCGCTCGCCATCGGGGGTAAGAATCTGTACTTCCGCGGTGATTACAAAGTGTTCTTTGAGGAAGGCTATGGGCCTCTGGAAGACTTCAAGGAAATGGAACGGATATTTATCAAGAATGATAACGTCGCCGTTCTGCTGGTTCCCAAAGAAGGGGATGTTCTTGAAAAAGACATGATTGAACTGGCCCATGCCTACACGGATGAAGCCTGGAAAATACCTTTTTCCAGCCGAGTTGACTCAATCGTGAACTTCCAGAACACCTACAACGACCCGGAATACGATGACCTCGTGGTCGAAAACCTGGTGGATGATCCTGATTTTCTCGACGATGACACTCTGGCACGCATCCGCGAAACAGCCCTGAATGAACTGGCACTGCGTAACGCGATTATTCCGAAAGATGCCAGCGTCACCCTGATTAACGTCACACTGCAGTTTCCTGATACGGATGACATTACCGGCAACGTAATGGAAGTGCAGAACTACGTGAATGAACTGACGGAAAAATTCCGCGCGGATTACCCGGATGTCGATTTTTACCACACCGGTATTATTCCGCTGAATTACAGTTTTGCGATGGAAGGCCAGCGTGATGTGATGACACTGGTACCCGCCATGCTGGTGCTGACCATCATTCTGCTGACGGTGATGTTGCGCAGCTTCTGGGCCATGGTGGCGACTATGGGTGTGCTGCTGGTGTCGGTGCTGAGCACCATGGGCCTGGGTGGCTGGCTGGGTTATTACCTGTCTCCGGGTACCATCAACGTGCCGATCGTTATTCTCAGCATCGGGGTCGCTGACTGTGTGCATATGGTGGCAAGTATGCAGTACGGGCAAAGCAAATACGGTATGAGTAAAAAAGAGGCCATCAAATACAGCCTGGAGCTGAACTGGATGCCGATTTTTATCACCAGTACGACAACGTCCATCGGCCTCTGCACTCTGGTGCTTTCAGAGTCACCGGTGTTTGCTGACTTCGGTATTATGGCTGCCGTCGGTGTGATGTCTGCGTATATTTTCTCTGTCACTCTGTTCCCGGCGTTACTCAGTATTGTGCCGATTAAAGTGATCGAAGTAGAAGAAGGTAAAAGTGTGATTATGGCGCGCTTTGCTGAGTTGGTAATCCGCTTCCGTAATCCACTGTTATACGCGGGTATTCCTGCGGTGTTGTTTGTCAGTTATCTGGCGACCCACAACGTCGTAAACGACGTCGCAACGGAATATTTCTCAGACAACACGGGTTTCCGTCAGGCGGTGCTCAAGCAGGAGCAGGAAATGTCCGGCATGCAGTCAATCGACTGGGCGCTGTACACCGACAAAGAAGGGGAAATTAATAACCCGGAATTTATCACTCTGGTGAGTGATTTCTCAGACTGGATGCGTGATCAGCCAGAAGTGGACAACGTACGGACCATTTCTGATACCTATAAAAAGCTGAACATGAACATGCACGAAGATGATGAATCCTGGTACCGCATTCCCGAAAGCCGGGAGATGGCCGCTCAGTATCTGCTGCTGTATGAAATGTCGCTGCCTTACGGTCTTGATCTGAATAACCAGATTAATATTGATAAATCCGCCATCCGTATTGCCACTATTGTAGAGAACCTCGGCAGTGGTGAAATGGTTGCCTTTGAAGCGCGCGCCCGCGCCTGGCTGGCCGAGCGCGCACCTGATATCCGTGTTTCTGCAGCAAGCCCGGGTCTGATGTTTGCGCACATCAGTGAAAAAAATATGAACAGCATGCTGCTGAGTGCATTTATTGCACTGGTGCTGATTTCGATGATCCTGGTACTGGCGTTGAAATCCATCCGTCTCGGGGCGATCAGTCTGCTGCCGAACCTGGCACCGGCAGCGGTCGGTTTTGGTATCTGGAGTCTGATCTCCGGAGAAATTAACCTGGGTCTGTCAATTGTGACTTCCCTGACTCTCGGGATCATCGTTGACGATACTGTACACTTCTTGAGTAAATACAAACATGCGCGTGCAGAAGGTAATGATGCCGCCGATTCCATCCGTTACGCTTTCGTCAGTGTCGGCCGGGCCCTGATTATTACTACGGTTGTGCTGACTCTGGGCTTCTGTCTGTTTATTTTTTCATCATTCCGACTCAACTCAGACATGGGTTCAGCCACTGCTTTGATCTTTATAATGGCACTTATCATTGATTTCCTGATTCTTCCGGCCCTGTTATTATGGGTTGACCGCGACAAGAAAGAAGTTGCGCAAAACTCTGCGACACCGACATCCAAAGGAGAACACGCATGAGACTGATGACCGCTGTACTGACCTGTATGGCTATTGTGACACCCCTGAGCCACGCCGACGATGGCGGTAAAGGTCTTGCCATCGCTGAAGACCGTAAAGCACGTGATGCTGGTTGGGGCGACTCACAGGCAGAAATCACTATGATTCTGAAAAACTCTCAGGGCGAAACTTCTGATCGTCAGATCCGCCTGAAGAGCCTTGAAGTACAGGACGATGGTGACAAAGGTCTGACCATTTTTGATGAGCCGAAGGACGTAGAAGGTACTGCCTTCCTGAACTTCTCTCATGTTGATAAGCCAGACGATCAGTGGCTTTATCTTCCAGCTCTGAAACGTGTTAAGCGTATTTCTTCTAAAAACAAATCCGGCCCGTTCATGGGTTCTGAATTTGCGTACGAAGATATGAGTTCTTTCGAACCAGAAAAATACGACTTTAACTTCCTGCGTGATGAGCCATGTGGCGGTGATGACGAAATCACTAAAGGCAGCACCTGTCATGTTCTGGAAAGCTTCCCGAAAGACGAGTACTCAGGTTACACCCGTCAGATCACCTGGCTGGATACCGTTGAACTGCGTCCTTACAAGGTTGAGTACTACGACCGTAAGAACAGTCTGCTGAAAACACTGACTCAGTCTGACTGGAAACTCTATGAAGATAAGTACTGGCGTGCAGACCAGGCTTACATGGAAAACCACCAGACCGGTAAGAGCACCACTCTGGTGACTAAGTCGCTGGACTTCAAAACCGGACTGTCCGAAGACGACTTCAGCCAGGCTTCTCTCAAGCGAGCCCGCTGATCTGATAAAGGGCCTGCAGCAAACACTGCGGGCTTTTTTTTCGACAGTTTATGGTGCGCCTTTGAGGCGCACCTTTGTTTCTGTTGTTCAGGTGGACACAGGATGGATTTTCCCAGGGGCAGACTCTCACGCCTGACCCTTTCCCCGGATGGAACCTTCCCCGTTTAATAGATATGACAATCAGACCCATATTCCGCAAGAAAAAACCGTCGTAAACCGGTATTTTCCGGCGGGGTGTTGTTGAGCGGACGTTATGGTCTGCTGTGTAATCCATAACAGGAATTCCTATGAAAAAGTTGGTCGAATACTGGGCAACAGAACGACCCTGGCTGGTCATCATTTTGTTTGTGATTGCCTCAGTAGCGGCAATGGCAGGGGCCAAAAACCTTTATTTTCGAGGCGATTATCAGGTCTTTTTTGAAGACGATTATGGGCCTCTGCAGGATTTTGAGCAGATGCAGAAGGTGTTCACCAAAACAGAGAACGTCGCCATTCTGATGATTCCTGAAAGCGGGGATGTCGTCACTCCAGAGATGCTGAATCTGGTTCGTGAATTCACCGACATGTCGTGGCAGGTACCGTATTCCAGCCGTGTCGACTCCCTGACTAACTTTCAATACACCTGGTCTGAATACGACGACATGATGGTGGATAACCTGGTTCCTGATCAGGATGAATTCACCACTGAAGAACTTGAGCGGATACGCTCAATTGCTCTGAAAGAACCGTCATTGCGCGGCAACCTGATTTCGCCCGACAGCAAGGCCACTATGGTCAATATTATTCTGCAGCTGCCGGACGGAGAGATTGATAAAACAGCCATCGTGACAGAGGTAAAACTCTATGTGGATGGCATGATTGATCAGCTGAAAGCCCAGTACCCGGGTGTCAGCTTTTATCAGACGGGTGTGATTCCGATGAACTACGCCTTCGCCGCTGAAGCGCGTAGTGATATGCAGACCCTGATCCCCATTATGCTGGTGGTCGTGGTTCTTATGATCGGCGTGATGATGCGTTCTGCTATGGCCACGGTTGCGGTTTCCATCATCCTGATTCTTGCCATTGGTGGCACTATGGGCCTGGCAGGCTGGTGGAATTATTTCCTCAGTGTGGCCACCATTAACGTGCCCATCGTGGTCTTTATTATTGGTGTTGCAGACTGTGTACACATAGCCGCCACCATGCAGTATGCCCAGAAAATTGGCAAAAACCGCAAAGAGGCAGTGCTTTACAGTCTTGACCTGAACTGGGTGCCAATCTTTATTACTTCTGCCACCACGGCAGTGGGCTTCCTGACTCTGACCATGTCTGACTCACCGGTGTTTGCGGATTTCGGTCTGCTCTGTGCGGTGGGTGTGAGTATCTGTTATGTCATGTCCATTCTGTTCTTCCCGGCGCTGCTGACGGTGATGCCGGTTAAAATGGCAGACAAGACTGAAAAGCCATCTCCGGAAATGCACTGGCTTGCTGATCAGGTTATCCGCTTTAAGTGGCCATTCGCCGTTGGTGGTGCCGTGCTGATCGTGGGGATTGGCTCGCTGGCGCTGAAGAATGATCTCAACGATATGCCGATTGAGTACTTTTCTGAGAGAACAGAATTCCGCCAGGCTGCGCAGGCGCAGAATGACAACCTGTCTGGTGTGATGCGGATCGACTTTGCCCTGTATTCCGGTGAGGAAGGCGGTATCAGTGACCCTGAGTTTATCTATGCCCTGGAGCAGTTTCAGCTGTGGCTCAATGAACAGCCAGAGGTCGAGCACGCCAGCTCATTGGCCGATATCTACAAGCGTCTGAACAAGAACATGCACGCCGATGATGAGTCCTGGTACAAAATTCCGGAAGAGCGTGAACTGGCAGCGCAGTATCTGCTGCTGTATGAAATGTCTCTGCCTTACGGTCTCGATCTGAATAACCAGATCAATATCGATAAGTCGGCGGCGCGCCTTACGGCCATTATGGGGGACACCGGCACGCAGGAAATCCTGGACTTTGAGATCCGCTCTAAAACCTGGTTTGAAGAGAACTTCCCGGATATTGAGCTGGCTGTTGCCAGCCCGGCGATCATGTTCTCGCACATTGGTCTGACCAATATGCACAGCATGATCAAGAGTCTGTTTATCGCTATTCTGGTGATCTCTGCGATCATGATGTTTGCGCTGAAGTCACTGCGACTTGGCGCAATCAGCCTCTTGCCGAACCTCACCCCTGCATTGGTCGGGTTTGGCATCTGGTATCTGATCTCAGGCTATCTGAACCTGGGTTTATCCATTGTCGCCTCTATGACTTTAGGTATCATTGTCGACGACTGTGTTCACTTCCTGAGCAAGTATCAGCGTGCAAGATCTGATGGCTATTCGACAGAAGATGCGGTGCGTTATGCCTTCGTTAACGTTGGTCGGGCTCTGGTCGTAACGTCGGTAGTGCTGTCGATTGGTTTCTCCATCCTGCTGATGTCGTCTTTCAGGCTGAATTCAGACATGGGCCTGGCGACTACCATTGTGATTATTACAGCACTGGTGATTGATTTCCTGTTCCTGCCGCCTCTGCTGTTGCTGCTCGACAAGGACAAAAAGGCGGCCGGAAAGGCTGCCTGAGCAGTACACAGGTACTGGTGACTGCGGGTTTTGGGCTTTTCAATCAGTCGGACTGCAGTCATTCCGCCAATCACCACCGGCGGACGGTATTTTCAGGTTTCTCCGGGCGATTAAGTCGTTAAAATGCGCCCGGATGGTTTTCTGGTCACCGATTCCGGTGGCCATTTAGAGAGGTAAAAATGCGACTGTTAACCGGCCTTCTGGCTTTCGTTTCTATCCCTGCCATGGCCGTCGACTTTTCGGCCGAGCTCGGCGTTGAGGGGCGACGTTTTCTGGAAGAGGGGGCTTACAATCATCAGGTGGATGATGAAGTGTCTCTGAGCTTTAAACCGGAGTTTGTCTGGGAAGGCAGCAGCAGCGAATTCATTTTTACCCCGTATTTCCGCAAAGACTTTCAGGACCCTGACCGCTCTCACAGTGATGTGCGCGAAGCGATGTGGAAAGCCTGGTCAGGACCCTATGAAATTCATATCGGTGTTGGCAAGGTATTCTGGGGTGTCACAGAATCCCTGAATCTCGCCGATATCATTAACCAGACGGACCAGGTTGAGTCGCCAGACGGCGATGAAAAAATGGGCCAGCCGATGATTCACGGTATCTGGCTGTCAGACTCCTGGGGTACGTTTGATGCCTTTGTGTTGCCGGGTTTCCGCGAGCGCACCTTCCCGGGTGAGCCGGGTCGCTACCGTCTACCAGTGCCTTTTACCGATGCCGAATACCAGGCCCCTCAGGAAGACAAGCACATTGACTACGCCTTCCGCTGGAGTAACTACTACGAGCTGTTCAGTGCACCTCTGGATGTCTCTCTGATGTTTTTCCGTGGTACCGGGCGTGATCCGATTTATGTTATCGAAGAGACTGAATTCTCTGATGACCTGATTGTACCGACCGGAATCATTCCGTATTACACCATTCAGAATCAGGCGGCGATGACGCTTCAGTACTCGCTTGAGGGCTGGTTGCTGAAAGCAGAAATGCGTCACCGTGATATTCAGAATGATGAATTCGATGATGAAGATGCCACTGCGGCAGTCACGGGTTTTGAATACACCATCGTCGGTCCAATGGGACTGGATTTTGACCTTGGCCTGCTGATGGAATATCAGTACGACAGCCGTGGTAAAGACAGTCTGGCCCAGAGTCAGAATGATATGTTCTACGCGGCACGTATTGCCTTCTACGACATGGATTCGAGTGAAATCCTCATGGGTATGACCCAGGACCTGGATTATCCCGGCAGTCGTCTCTATTCCATTGAAGGTAACACCCGTCTTAACTCCTTCACTAAGATTGCCGTCCGAGCTCTGGTGCTGACAGCCAACACTGGCGATGAGCTGATGGATTACATCAAAAAAGACGACTCCGTCGAAACCTCGCTGACCTTCTATTTCTGAAGGTTTGCATCCTTCATTCTGCATCCCCTGAAACCCGGCTCTGGCCGGGTTTTCTTTGCCAGTTATGCTGCTCCTGCAACGAACAATTCATCAGCTGGAACATTGCCTGAACACTCCGTCTGACAGCCGTAAAGATGCGTAAAATGCATGCGTTTCCTGTAGGTGGCGGGCTAGTATGCTGACTTAATACTGACATTTTCTGAGCGGCCGATGACCTGCAGAACCAGACATATCCTGTTGATGGGACTTACGGCCAGTACATTGACTGCCTGTGCCCCGGTTCAGACGACCCAGCCAGAAACCCCACCTTTAGCCGATACCTTCAGCGCGACAACTGGCACGACAACTGGAAAAACCCTGCCTGAGGTAAACTGGTGGCAGGCTTTTGATGATGCATCACTGAATCAGTGGGTAGAGCGTGCACTGACACAGAACTACAGCCTTAAGGCTGCTGATGCACGGATGCGTCAAAGCCTGTCTTTGCTGAAGTCATCGCGCAGTGACCGTTATCCCACTCTGGAAGCCAGCGTTGGCAAAGAACGCACCTGGATGGGGGATGACGCTACGAATACCGTCTGGGTGGCTGGTCTGAGTACCCAATACGAGGTGGATATCTGGGGTGGTATCCGGGCTGCCAAGACACAATCGGAATTTACTCTCGCGGCCTCGGAAGCAGCCTATCGCACGTTAGCCAATACCGTCGCTGGCCAGGTCACCACGGCCTGGCTGGGGCTGAGACTGGAAACCGAAACACTCGATCTGCTGAAGCAGCAGAAACAGCGACTCGACACCGCCCTGAAGGTGATCGAAGGTCGCCAGCGTCGCGGGCAGGCGGTACTGACGGATGTGCTGCAGCAACAGCAATTGCTGGAGTCGGTTCAGGTTGATCTGCTGGCAGCCCAAGCCCGCCGGGATATATATCGTCAGGAGTTATCCCTCTGGAGTGGTGAGGGTACCAGTCCGCTGACGGACAAGGATCTGGATGCTCTGGAGCCAGTCCCGGTACTCAACGATGGTCAGCAGCAGGTAGCCCTTGAGGCACTGCGTGCCCGGCCGGACGTTCAGCAGGCTTTCTACACCCTTCAGGCGGCCAGTGCCGGCGTTGCGGTTGCTGTCGCCAACCGTTACCCGCGGTTCACGCTTTCCGCAAGCTATCAGGGTGAAGACCCTCAGCTCAGTCAGGTGTTTGATAACTGGGTCGCTAACCTTGCCGGTTCTCTGGTGCTGCCTCTGCTCGATGGGGGAGCGCGCCGCGCCGAGGTCAGTCGCCAGCAAGCCATTGAGGCAGAAGCGCTGGCTGATTACACCCAGACCTTGCTTGAAGCCGCCCAGGAAGTTCAGGAAGCCCTGATACTGGAAAGCCAGTATGCCGCAACGCTTGAGCGTCTGTCCGTGCAGCTCGATCTGGCACGTCGCAGCCTGAAGCTGGCAGAAAGTTACTACAGCCGCGGGCAGTTCAGTTTCCTCGAGCTGGTCAATGCTCAGCAGGATCTGTTGTCGCTGGAAGTACAGTACCTCAATACCCGCTGGAGCCGGATACAGGCCCGCATTCAGTTATACAAAAGCGTCAGCCACGGACAATTCGGAGAGCAGAACCTATGAGCCGCAGTGGCAAACAGAAGTCTTTATTGACGCATCAGGCCGGTAAAGCCAACTGGCGGATGCTGGCGTTAACCGCCGCCATTTTTATCGCCGCCCTGGTGGCCTGGAACCTGATCATCAACTCGGCCCCGGTGCCCAAGCGCGGGCAGGCAAAAGAGGTTGTCCGCCTGGTCGATACCCGCCCGCTGACCCGGGA
>JBPEXS010000604.1:0-6912 GCA_052031325.1 Thalassolituus sp.
ATAATTGATCCTCTTCGGTCTGGTCTCCCTGCTGACGGTACTGATAGAGAAACTTACGCTTCATCAGCAGGCCGGGGTCATCCGGTACTTCATTAAGAATGGTTTCTACGGCGGCCCGTTGTTCGGGGCTGAGGTCATCCAGCGCATCGCTTGCGGTCATGCCCTGAGGCTGCTGGTCACCCGCCTGTTGTTCGCTCAGTTCCGCTGGGCTCTGGTTCTGTTGTTCAGGTGTTTCATCAGGCTTTTCATTCAGGTTTTCTTCAGCGCTTTGCTGCTGGCTGGCTTGCTGCTCTGGCTGCTCATTTTCCTGCTGCTGATTCTGTTGTTGGGCCTGTTGTTCTGCGTAGTCGTCGTCTTCCTGCTGACTGGCATCCTGAGAGTCCGACGATGGGTTGTCTTGTTGGGAGTTTTCCTGCTGCGAGCTTTCCTGCTGCGAATTCTGATCTGAATTCTGCTGAGAATCCTGATTCTGTCCGCCTTCCTGACTCTGATCCTGATTTTGTTGATCCTGGTTCTGCTCGCCCTGATCACCGTTCTGCTGCTGGTCTTGTTGTTGCTGTTCCTGCTGCTGATCAAGCAGGTCCTGAATCAGCTGGCGGTTTTTCTGGGCTTCCGCAAAGTCCGGGCGCTGCTCCAGGGCCTGATCATAGGCTTGCAGTGCGTTTTCGTAGTCGCCCATTTGCGCCAGTGCATTGCCCTGGTTGTAACGTGCTTCCGGCGTGTTCTGCGTGGCAAAGTCTTTGGCGGCCTGTTCGTAATTACCGGCGCGGTAATTGGCGGTACCGCGCCACTGCGGGTTGTCGAAAGTCTCCGCAGCGCTGGCCGGGTCCTGTTCCAGCAGGGCTTGTCCCTGCTGGTCGGCGGTCTGCCACAGGTCCGCCCACTCAAAGGCATCGGCCTTGGGAGCCTGCATGACCAGCAACAGCGGCAGAACAAATACAACACCGCGACGGAAACTCAGCAGGGCAACCGGCAGCAGCAGGATGACCAGCCAGTAACTGGCATCCTGCCAACGCTCGATGGTGCGGTCATCAACCTGTGCTGCGTCTGAGAAATCAATGCGGCCCAGCAGACTCTTCCAGTCACTGTCGTCATAACTCAGCATTTTCCAGTGGCTGCCGGTTTCCTCGTAAAGCCCCTGCAGTGGACGGGTATCCAACCTCGGCAGAATGATGTTGCCCTTGCTGTCTTTGAGGAAACCTTCGCCACCCAATGAAATGGGCGCGCCAGCGGAAGTCCCTACGGCAATGACCGACAGCGGTGTGTCGGCCGTCAGTTGCGCACTGATGCGGTCGATGTCCTGCTCACGGATGCCATCCGTAATCATCAGCAGCGATGCCTTGCTGAGTTCGGTGTCTTTCATCATCTTGCGTGCCAGCTCAATGGCGATATCCGGACGGCTGCCGAGCTTGGGCATGATTTCAGGCGACAGGGACGCCAGCAGGTGTTCGACGGTGGCGTGGTCGTCGGTAAAAGGAACCACGGTATGTGCATCACCGGCATAGGCGATGACTGCGGTCAGGCTGTCCGGGCGGCCCCGCAGTACGTCGGTGGCTTTATGAATGGCCCGCACAGCCCGTGTGGGTGTGACATCCTGCGCACCCATCGACAGGGACATATCGAGCATGATCACCAGAGCATCCGGATTGTTGATCACAGGGACCGGGCGGCGCTCCCAGGTCGGGCCTGACAGGGCAAAGACAGCGATCAGCCAACCCAGAATAATGAACCAGACACCACCACGGGATTGTCGCCCCGGTGCCTGATCCAGCATATAGCTCTGCAGTTCCGGGTCGATGTGTTGTTGCCAGTGACCGGATCGCAGATGACGGCGCAGCAGCAGTGCCGCCATGATCAGCGCAGGTACCATGAGCACCAGCCACAGCGGGCGCAGCAGATGAAAATCACTGAGTATGACGTTGATTGTGTCCGTCATATCAACTGGCCCTCCGCATCAGCAGAAACTGCACCCAGCTGAGCAGCAGGGCGGCTAACAGTGGCCAGTGCAGCAGGCTGGATTCCGGGCGGTAGGTTTTCTCTTCTTTCTCGGTGGGTTCCAGCTGGTCGATCAGGCGGTAGATATTCTCCAGCTCTTCGGTATTGCGCGCCCGGAAGAACTCACCACCAGTGCTGGAGGCGATAGCGGTCAGCAGGGTTTCATCCAGCTCCCGCGAGGGGTTGATCTGGCGGCTGCCGAAAAAGCTGGGAATCTCCATGCTGTCAGCGCCAAGTCCGATGGTGTGAATGCGGATGCCCATCTTCGCTGCGACTTCGGCGGCACGCAGCGGCTCGATACTGCCCGCGGTATTTTCACCATCCGTGAGCAGAATCAGTACCTGGCTGTCCGCCGGGTTGTTGCGCATACGTTTGGCGGCGAGGGCGATGGCATCTCCGATGGCGGTTTTCTTACCGGCCAGGCCCAGCGCAGATTCATTAAGGAAGGTGCGTACGGTCTCGCGGTCAAACGTCAGCGGCGTCTGCAGATACGCGTTGGAGCCAAACAGAATCAGTCCCAGGCGATCACCCTCACGGCGGGTAATAAAGTCATTGAGTACGTGTTTTACCAGTGTCAGGCGGTTCACCTGTTCGCCGTTAATGCGCATATCGCCGGTGTCCATACTGCCGGAGATATCCACCGCCAGCATCAGGTCACGGCCACTGGCAGGCAGTCGTACCGCATCACCAACCCACACCGGGCGTGCCATAGCGACCACCAGCGCGATCCAGATCAGCACCGGCAGTAACCAGCCATAACGGCCAGGGCTGCCAGAAGACTGGCCAAGGTTGTCCTGCAGCAGCCAGTCGCCAGTATTGGCCACTTTCAGTGCAGCTTGCCCGGCATTACGCGCAGGCAGGAGCAGACGGACCAGCAACGGCAATGGCAGCAGCAGTAATGCAAGAGGCCAGAGCAGATCAAGCATGCGATGGCCCCCCGGTGGATGCAGTGCTGTGATCAGGGCAGCGACTTAGTGTTCGCGGCGATGCCTGCTTCAGCCACTGGCGGGCGGCGTTGTCGATAACGTCTGGATTCAGCCGGGCAATTTTGCGATAGGGGCCCTGGCTCAGAGCCCCGGCCACTTTCTCATCAAAGATGGGTGAGCGGGTGACATGGTTGAGCAGGGTAATCCAGCTGTCGCCATCGCTGGTCAGAATCTCTGGCGCGGGGTTGTAATGACGCCAGTAGCGTTTCAGTACCTGATTGACATCGCGGCAGTAGTTGCTGCTGGCGTTACTCTGGGATTCATCTTCCGCTGTGGCGTCGTAAACACGGCGGGCTTCATCCAGCAGGGCAAGGGCTTGAGAGCGTATTCTGCGGGTCTGCAGATAGCGTTTCAGCAGGATTCCCAGCAAGGCAATCAGAGCAAGACTGATCAATAGCAGTAACCACCATCCGGGTGCCAGGGGCCATAAGCCAACCGGCTCCGGCTGAATGATGTCTGCCAGTGGCAGTTGCTGAGTCGGCATGGCCTGAGTCACAGGGGTACTCATGTGCGGCCTGCTCCGGTCTGTCCGAAACCAAAGCCGGGTCGCAACTGATCGAGTGGATCAGCATGGGTGCTGACCAGCGTCAGCGGGATACGCAGGCGGTTCATACGGTGGCGCAGGTCACTCAGTGACTGCTGCCAGCGTTCACTGTGCTGTTGCCTGGCCTTGTTGCCAATGTGTAGTGCCGCGCGGCGCTCACCATCGGTGAGGGCAAAGTCGCCGGTAGGCAGCTGGCTTTCAAAGGGGTCACTGATGTGTACGGCGGTGACATCACAGTGGCGGCTGAGCGGGAACAGCACCCGTTCGCAGGATTCATCAAACCCCTGCCAGTCACTGATGAAGTAGATGGCCGTACCAGGACGGGCAACACGGGCAATGTGGCGGCAGATCTGCAGTAGCCGTTCGTGGCGGTCGACGGGGGCCGATACCGGCATATTACTCAGTTGATGCAGCAGCGACATCAGCGCTTTACGTCCTGTTTTAGGGCGCAGATCGTGTTCTTCGTCGTCGTTAAAAATCAGGCTTCCGACCCGGTCACCGTTGGTCACAGCCGACCAGCCGAACAATGCGGCAATATCGGCGGCCACCACACGCTTGAGCGCACGGCGGGTGCCAAAGTTCATGGAAGCACGCAGATCGCACACCAGTAATACCGGACGCTCGCGCTCTTCGCGGAAGACTTTGATATGGGGGTTGTCGGTACGCGCCGTGACCCGCCAGTCCATGGCGCGGATATCGTCTCCGGCCTGATACTCGCGCACTTCGGCAAAGTCGATGCCGCGCCCTCGCAGCGCTGAACTGTAGACTCCGGCCTGATCATTAAGGATCTTTTTCTGCTTGTGTAGCGGCAGCAGGCGCGCAAGGGCACTCAGGCCGGCCAGACGCGCCGGGTCAATCTGCGTGCCTGTGCTGAACTCCTGGTAGGGCATCAGGCAACCGGCACCTGTTCCAGCAGCAGATCAATCACACGTGCTGGGGTAAGACCCGAAGCTTCGGCCTCGTACGTCAGCAGCAGGCGGTGACGTAATACATCGTGGGCGACGGCACGGACATCATCCGGGCTGACATAATCACGTCCGGCCAGCCAGGCATGAGCGCGGGCACAGCGGTCGAGGGCGATGGTACCTCGTGGGCTGGCACCGAATTCAATCCAGCGGGCCAGGTCGGCACTGTACGGTGACGGATCACGGGTCGCCAGAATCAGTTGCACCAGATACTGCTCAACGGCATCACTCATGTGCAGTGCCAGTACTTCTTTGCGGGCGTCCAGAATCTGGCTTTGTGTCAGTTCTGCGGCAGTGTGTACCGGCGTATTCAGGGCTTCGCCACGGGCGAGTTTGAGAATTGCCTGTTCGGCATTGGCATCCGGATAGCCGATTTTGACGTGCATCAGGAATCGGTCGAGCTGGGCTTCAGGCAGAGGATACGTCCCTTCCTGTTCAATCGGGTTCTGGGTGGCCATCACCATAAATACGTCGGGCAGGGCACGGGTAACGCCACCGACGGTGACCTGGCGTTCGGCCATGGCTTCCAGCAGGGCGCTCTGCACTTTGGCAGGGGCACGGTTGATTTCATCCGCCAGAATCAGGTTATGAAAGATAGGACCGGCCTGAAAATCGAAGGTCTGGGTCTGTGGGCGATAAATCTCGGTGCCGGTGATGTCACCGGGAAGAAGGTCTGGGGTGAACTGGACGCGTTTGAATTCACCTTCGATATGATCGGCGAGGGCGTTAATGGCTTTGGTCTTGGCGAGGCCTGGGGCCCCTTCAACTAACAGATGACCATCGGCGAGTAATGTAAGTAGCAGCCTCTCTACCAGAACGGGCTGCCCGATAATCTGTGTCTGTAACGCCAGGCGTAACTGCTGAAATCCTTCCCGAAGTGATGGCGATAGTGTCATAGCTCTCTGTCTGAATCTTGTTGTTATGGCCACTCTGGGCGTTGTACCGGATTGTAGTGTGCCAAGTGGTGTTCTGATAGCTCAGAGCTTACGTGTTCCTGAAAGTTCTTGGCACTTTTTACTCGTAAAAAACCGTAAAAACACACTGTTACATTTGTCTTTACCAGGTGAACAACGCTGGCGGAAGTCTTGGTCTACGCTAAAAGTAAGGATAACACTGGTGATTCTATGAAAATGTTGAGCCCTTTCCATACTCTGATCTCTGAACGCAACGAAGGCGCTAAAGCAGAACAGATTACAAAATTTGCAGATCTTTACTACTCAGGTGCACCTGACGATGAAATTCTGGCCCGCCCGGTTGAAGACCTTTACGGTGCCGCGCTGTCGAGCTGGCAGTTTATTCAGCAGCGTGACCCGGGACATCCGAAAGTCCGGGTCTTTAACCCGGACCATGAAAATCATGGCTGGCAGTCGTCACATACGGTGATTGAAATCGTCTACGACGATATGCCGTTCCTGATCGATTCCATCCGTATTCAGCTGAATGCCCGCCACATTGCCCTGCACGCGATTCATTACTGTGTGTTGCACGCCAACCGCGATGCCAAAGGCAAGCTGAAAACCAATACGGAGTGGACCAAACCTGGCCGTGGTAAAACGCCAGAAGCCATTATCTATATCGAAGTGGATCACCATTCTGATAAACAGATGCTGGATCAGCTGTCGGACGAACTTGAAGACGTACTGGAAGATGTGAATATCTGTGTTCAGGATTATCCGGACATGATCGACAAGGCGCAGAAAGTCGCCGATGTTCTGAAGAAGCAGGCGGTGGGTAAAGACAGTACCCAGCATTCTGAAGCAGCCGCATTTATGCAGTGGCTGATGAATGATCACTTCACCTTCCTGGCGTACGATGAGTTCAAGGTCGATACCATTGATGGTGAAGAAACCGTTACCCGCGACGAGGTCAACGACCGGGGTATTTTCCGCCGCTATAAAGCGCGTCATTCCAATGTGAAACTCAATGACCTGGCGCTGGAAACCCGCGAGTTTATCACCAGCGAAACCCTGATCGACTTTATGAAGTCCGGCACCCGCTGCCGTGTACACCGTCCGGCGTATCCGGATTATGTGGTCATCAAGTTCCACGATGATAAAGGCCGCGTTACGCACGGTATGCGCTTCATGGGTCTGTATACCTCTATCGTGTACACAGAGACTCCGAACAATATTCCGATTGTGCGTCGCAAGCTGATGGCCGTACGTGAACTGGCAGGCTTTGACCAGACCAGCCACAGCGGTAAAGAGCTGAACCGTATTCTGGAAGTGTACCCACGTGATGAACTGTTCCAGTCAACCGCTGAAGAACTGTTCCGTACCACCATCAGTACACTGAATATTCAGGAGCGCAGACAGACCAAGATCTACATGCGCAAAGACTCGTATAACAAGTTTATTTCGTGTCTGACCTATACCCCACGGGATATCTACAACACCGAACTGCGCCTGAAAATGGAGCAGAT
>JBPEXS010000605.1:0-4355 GCA_052031325.1 Thalassolituus sp.
GTGGGAACGGACTTACCAAATCCGCCAGAGCCAAAGCGCTTGGCATCGGCTTCGGGCACCATGGCAAACATCAGCACAAACGCTGAGAAAACCGTCAGCAGGGAATTCATCGGTTTTTTGATCGCGTGTTTCAGTGCTGTTTTCATTACATCACCCTCATACCTGGCTGAGCACCGTGGTGTGGTTCCAGCAGGAAAATATCACTGCCACCGGGGCCGGCAGCCAGTACCATGCCTTCTGACAGGCCGAACTTCATCTTGCGCGGTGCCAGGTTGGCGACCATGACCGTCAGTTTGCCTTCCAGGTCTTCCGGCTTGTAGGCGGATTTAATGCCGGAGAAGACATTGCGCGTTTCACCGTCGCCGATGTCCAGGGTCAACTGCAGCAGCTTGTCGGCGCCTTCGACGTGATCGGCTTTCACGATGCGGGCAATGCGCAGGTCGACCTTGGCAAAGTCCGGGAACTCGATGGTATCCGCAATGACTTCGTTGCCGTCGGCCCGCAGCTCCGGGCCTTTGCTTTTGGCTTTTTTCTCTTTCTTTTTCGGTGCTTCAGCAGCCGGTGCTGTGCCCGCTTCTTTGGCCTGAGCGGCCTGGGTTTCTTCCAGAATGGCGTTCACCTTGTCCATCTCTGCGCGACCCAGCATCGGCTTGAATTTGTTGATGCTGTGGCCGGTCAGAATGGTGGTGCGGCTGTCCCAGTCGAGGCTTTCCAGGTTCAGGAAGGCACAGGTTTTGTCGGCCAGTTCCGGCAGTACCGGTGACAGATAGGTCATCAGCTGGCGGAACAGATTCACCGCGACCGAGCAGACCTCGAGCACTTCCTGTTCACGGCCTTCTTCTTTGGACATCGCCCAGGGCGCTTTCGCCTGAATGTATTCGTTGGCGCGGTCAGCCAGTGCCATGATCTCTTTCATAGCGCGGCCGAATTCGCGTTTTTCATAGAATTCTGCAATCGACTCACCGGCATCGATGAACTCCTGCACCATGGCCTGTTCGGCACAGGTGTCGCTGAGCGTGCCACCGGACTTCTTGATGAAGTTGGCCGTGCGGCTGGCGATGTTGATCAGCTTGTTGACCAGATCGGAATTCACACGCTGCACAAAGTCTTCAAGATTGAAGTCAAAGTCATCGACACTGCTGCCCAGCTTGGCGGCAAAGTAATAGCGCAGGTACGTTGGGCTCAGGTGGTTCAGGTAGGTACGCGCCATGATGAAGGTGCCGCGTGACTTCGACATTTTGGCGCCGTTGACCGTGACAAAACCGTGCGCATTCACGGCGGTGGGGGTACGGTAGCCGGTGGCACTCAGCATGGAGGGCCAGAACAGCGCGTGGAAATTGATGATGTCTTTACCGATAAAGTGGTACAGCTCGGTCTCTGAACCGGCTTTCCAGTATTCATCAAAGTCGAGGTCGTCACGGCGGTCACACAGGTTTTTAAAGCTGGCCATATAGCCCACGGGTGCATCCAGCCAGACGTAGAAGTACTTGCCCGGAGCATCCGGGATTTCAAAACCGAAGTAGGGCGCATCGCGTGAGATATCCCATTCCTGCAGGCCGGATTCCAGCCATTCAGCCAGTTTGTTGGCCACTTCGGATTGCAGAGTGCCGGAGCGGGTCCAGTCTTTCAGAAAATCCTGAAAGTCCGGCAGCTTGAAGAAATAGTGCTCAGACTCTTTTTCAACCGGTGTCGCACCGGAAATGGTCGAGAACGGGTTTTTCAGCTCTGCCGGGGTGTAGGTGGCACCACAGACTTCGCAGTTGTCGCCATACTGATCTTCGGCACCACACTTAGGGCATTCGCCTTTGATGTAGCGGTCGGCCAGAAACAGTTCTTTAACCGGGTCGTACAGCTGTTTGATGCTGCGGGTAGCGATATGGCCTTTGTCGCGCAGCGCCAGATAAATCTCAGACGCCAGCTCACGGTTCTCGTCGCTGTGGGTGCTGTGGTAGTTGTCGAAGCCGATACCGAATTCAGCAAAGTCGGCCTCATGCTCTGCCTTAATGCGGGCAATCTGTTCTTCAGGGGTAATGCCTTCTTTTTCGGCACGCAGCATGATGGCGGTGCCGTGGGCATCATCGGCACAGACGTAGGTGCAGGTGTTGCCGCGCGCTTTCTGAAAACGTACCCAGATATCGGTCTGGATGTATTCCAACATGTGGCCCAGATGAATCGGGCCGTTGGCGTAGGGCAGTGCACTGGTAACAAGGATCTTACGGGGAGTCGGTTCGCTCATGAGAAAAACGCAGCTGATCAATCATTGAAAGGCGGCATTGTAGCAGACCGGGGCCCTGCTCAGGAACGTGAAGCAGGGCCGGGGAGGGTAATAAAGCGGAGCAGATCAGGCCAGCGGGGCAGGGCGGGGCACCAGAGTAAAACGGGCGCTTTTCACCATGTTGTCCCGGATCTCAAGAATCTCAATACGGTGGCTTTCGATCACCAGACACACGGGAGATTCCGGAATGTGCTCCATGCGCTCAACAATCAGACCGCTGATGGTTTTCGGGCCATCGGTGGGTAAGGTCCATTTCATGGCTTTGTTAACGTCACGTACAAAGGCGGAACCGTCGACCACGAAGCTGCCGTCTTCCTGTGGGTGAACATCCGGAGAGCTGGCCGCCGCAACGTCGGTGGTGAATTCACCGACGATCTCTTCGAGAATATCTTCCAGCGTACAGATGCCCTGAACATCGCCATATTCGTCCACCACCAGCGCGATGCGGCGTTTGTTTTTCTGGAAATTAAACAGCTGGATGTGCAGAGGCGTACTTTCAGGAATGAAATAGGGTTCACGGGAGACATCTTTGATGTCCTGCTTGAGCAGTTTGCCCGAGCTGAGGAAGCGGCTGATATTGCGCGTGTGAAGCAGACCAACGACCTCGTTCAGTTCCCCTTTGTATACCGGGATACGTGTGTGCTGGGTAGTGCGCAGTTGCGCCATGATGTCTTCGGTGGGGCTTTCGATGTCGATACCAAAGACTTCAGAGCGTGGCACCATGATGTCACTGACGGTCATTTTCTCCAAGTCGAGAATGCTCAGCAGCATGTGCTGGTGACGCTTGGGAATCATGGAGCCGGCTTCATGCACGATGGTGCGCAGTTCTTCGGTGCTGAGGTTGTCGGGGGTGGCGTTGGCCACATCGACACGGAACATCTTCAGCAGGCCATTGGCGATCACGTTCACAAACCATACGGCCGGGTGTAGCGCCCACTGCAAGCCCAGCAGAATGCCTGACACCGGGAAAGCGATCTTCTCCGGCATGATGGCGGCAACGGTCTTGGGTGTCAGTTCGGCAAAAATCAGGATGATAAAGGTGAACACAATGGTATTCAGAATTACCGCCAGGTCCGGATTATCCGGAAACATGCGCTGAATGATGATGGTTGCCAGCGATGCGGCGGCAAAGTTCACCAGGTTATTCCCGGTAAGAATCGTACCGATCAGACGATCGGGCTTCTCCAGCAGTTTGGCGGAGCGGATGGCGCCTTTATTTTTGCCTTTCGCCAGATGACGCAGCCGGTAACGGTTCAGCGACATCATGCTGGTTTCAGAACTGGAGAAGAACCCTGACATGATAATCAGGAGAACAAGTACGCCTAAAAGCACACTGAGGGGGACGTCGTTCAAGACGGGGTCCTGTCATTACGGAAGTCAGTGCATCATAGGCAAGTGGTGATTTCTGTCAAGACAGCCACTGCCAGCCTGAGGTTCGACAGGGGTATCAGAGTAGTCGGAACCCTGTTTTTACTGGGCCTGGACGATGTACTCGAGCACAAACTGGCTGCCAAAGTACGACAGAATCAGGAAGGCCGTGCCCCCCAGAGTCCAGCCTCCGGCAACGGCACCGCGCCAGCCGAAGCGATAGCGTGCAAACAGCAGCACGGCAAACACCAGCCAGCCGATGACAGCAAAGACAATCTTGTGGCTGAGGTGCTGAGCACGGATGTCTTCGATTGCCGGGTAGCCGACAATGAACGAGGCGGTCAGCAGTGCCATACCAAACCAGATCATGCGGAACAGAATGGCGTCCATCGTCTGTAATGGTGGCAGAGATTGCAGCAGGCCACGGGTTTTATGGTTGCGCAGGTGTTTGTCCTGCAGGATCACCAGTACCGCATGGACCGCCGAGATGGTGAACATACTGAACGCCAGTATCGACAACAGGATGTGCCAGCCCAACTGGTAGCTGAGATGCGTCATCAGCACTTGATGGTCAAACAGAGCGGCACAGAGACAGACAATACCGGTGATGGGCAGAAGCCCGACGAACAGGTTGCCGATGGAACGGCTCCAGGCCAGTGACAGCGTCAGTACAATAATGATCAGGGAGATCAGTGAACCCACCTGAAACATG
>JBPEXS010000606.1:0-5982 GCA_052031325.1 Thalassolituus sp.
CTTCACCCAGGTGCTCAAGTAACAGGTTCAGTAACTCTAGGGGTCGACGGTCTGCGTCAACGATCTGACCTTCGATCCTGAGTTCAAACCTAGCCTGATCAAATTCAGCAGAACCAAAGCGGTACAGGTACCGGATGTTGTTGCTCTGCGATGTACTGCCTGACATAACGACTACCTATATGACATATCAGGTCATAGTAATAGTCTTCCGCCTGGTGATACAAGGTTCCCATTAAGCCGGTATTGATTCAGCGAATAATCTGTAAGCGTTTGATAAATAATGAAATATTGAAGATTAATGGGGTCGGTAGAAATCCGGTAAGACAGTTATGCCAACAAGTCGTACATTCTTAATGGTTCTTTATTGCCCCACTTGGAGTACGAACGTGGATCCTATCTCGACCATTCTGACTCTGTTCTTTGCACCTCAGCTGGTGTTCGTCATTACATTGCTGTTGGTACGTCATCACTTCGGCTCAAGCCAGTCTCCCGGAAAAGCCTGATAAGAAAGGTCCTGATCAGGAAGGCCCTGATCAGAAAAGACAATGGGCCTTCATTCTGAATCTGTCAGCGCCTGTGTATGGGTTGCGACATGACCTTCAAGGTGACTCATTGCGATGTCATACACGACACAAGGGTCACAATTCTCCAGTTGGTTCAGCTTATCCAGCATCAGATCGCGTCGCGCTCCGATGACCATGGTATCTGTATTGACGACCGTGTTGAGTATAGCGAGACGATTTTCGGCGCCAAAGCCAGGGCTTGTTGTTTCCAGAGTGGTTGTATCAATTTTACTCAGTAAATCTCTGGCCTTGTTATATTCCTGCTCCTGAATCAGAGCTTCCGCGACAAGATATCGAAGCATATGCACATAACCGGGTTCTGGACTGTACATGGCTGTGAATCTGACGATGGCATCCTGCATGATTGGGATGGCTTCCTGATTATCGCCTGCGAGGTGCAATACATAGCCCAGCTGTGACTGATCAATCAGGGTGTTGGCATGATCAGGCCCAAGATAAGCGCTCGAAATTTCGTACGCCTGGCGGGCATACTGTACAGCTGCAACATAATCCTTTTTGACACGATACACGGTTGATAACTGGTTCAGAGCCCGGAGGTGATCAAGCGAGTTCTCACCGAGAAGCAGAGAAAGTTCATCCTTCAGTTCGAGCAGTAAAGGTTCAGCCAGATTAATCTGTTTCTGATCGAGATAAATCATCGCCTTGCGCAACCTGAGCGAAGCCACTCTGGCGCTGGAAAGCGCGGTATCCGAATTCAGAATATTGGTCAGCAGTGCTTCTGCTTCATCATAGCGTTGCAAGCGTCGGTATTTACCCGCCAGGCCCAGATACGTTGTTTGTCTGTCTTCCTCAGGCAGTGAATCCAGCAGAGGAATAAGGGCAACAGCCCGTTCCAGATCTCTGGCGGATTCACTCCAGTTCTGTTGTGCACTGTGAATCTGACTGGACGCTTTCAGAGCATAAAACCCGAGTAGTGAGCGGCTGAAGGAAGACCCTACGGGCTGGGCACGGAAGTCCTGCAGAATCTGTTCTGCCTCCTTGATCTCACCTTTCCGCGCCATGATCTGGCTCAGCATCAGTCGTGTCCGCCATTCCGGTATGCTGTTCGGGCCATACGCCTCGGCGTATTTATCGGCAGCAGCCAGATAGTTTTCCTGCGTTCTGGCGAAATCATTGAGGCCGTTAAAGGCGTTTGCGAGGGATTCATGTGTCGTCGCGGCGGTTTCCGGATCATCGGCAAAAATCTGGGAAACCCGTTGGCTGGCGTAAGCCAGAACGTCAGGTACTGAGGCCTGATCCCTTTGATAAGGGTTACCGCTCTGGATGATTTCATCCTGCCAGAACTGGTTAATATTCTGGGTTCTGGACATCTGTTTCAGTGTTTCCTGCTTGGAGGCAAGAGCCGATTTCTGGGCACGCACGGCTTCCTGATACAGACCAAGAGAAGCAATCATGCCGACCATGAGTGAGAGGATGGCCGCAACCAGCCAGGGACGGCGAGCCCTGGACTGATCAAGTGCTGCCTGCATAGCAGCGGCATACGCTTCGCGTTCTGACTGCTCCACCGCTTCCTGTCTCCGTGCAGGGAGGTTTCTCAGGCGTTCGGTCAGCTCTGTGACGCTCTGCAGGCGCTGCGCCGGGTTTGTCGCCGTTGCCAGGCGGATATCCTCGTTGAGGAGGTCATCCCCGATTTCTGTCTGCCAGTCGGGGGGAATGCCCTGATTCAGATCCCCACTGAGCATCTGGTACAGCATAATCCCCAGGGCGTAGACATCCGACTGGATACTCGGAGACTCACCAGTCCAGACTTCCGGCGCCAGGTACATCAGCGTTGTCCCCTGATTAGATGGCGCACTGTCAAAGGTCATGCTCAATCCTAACGGGGAAATACCCATATCATTGAGTACTTTTGACTGCATCAGATGGCTGGAGCCAAAGTCAGTCAGAACCGGACGAAGCTCCTTTGAGCTGTTCGTCATGAGGATATTTGAGGGTTTCAGGTCCTTATGCAGAACCCCCATACTGTGAGCAGCCGATACTGTGTCGGCAATCTGTAGAAACAGGGCCAGGCGTTCATCACGGTTCAGTGTCAGCAGCTGCTGGTTGGTTTCAGCCCATTTGAGCAGGTCAGGGCCGAGATAGGGGTACTCAAGATAGAAAGGTGGTGTCTCGAAGTTTCGCCCCACAATGGCAGCAACAGAGTCTGTTGTCGACGGTGCCTGAGACAGCAGCTGGGAAATCGTATATTCGCGCTTTAGCTGGCGCAGACCATCCGCATCTGCGGTGAATTTGAAAACATGGTGGGTGCCTTTACGTACCGGACGTGCCAGCCAGACCTCCCGGCTACTATTGCCAGCCACGGACAGCAGCGTGTCCAGCAGGAAGTCCTGGCGGCCAGCAATGGGTTTATTGGCTTCAAGGTCTACTGTACTTTTTAAGGGCTGGTTCAGAGCAATGCGCTCAACCTTGCCGACGAAGCTGTAACCCAGGCGGGGACGAGTGACAATATAGCCGGAGTTGTCCGGCCCGAGAATCCGCCGCAGCCGGCTCAATGCGTTGGCCAGTGCCCCTTCGCCAACCTCCTCAGAATCCCACAGGCTGTGGAACAGCTCGTCTTTCGTGAGCACTTCACCAACATGCTCAAGAAACAGCGAGAGTAATTCAAGAGGGCGCCGCTCAGCATCAATGGTCTGGCCATTGATTCTGAGTTCAAGACGGGATTGATCAAACTCAGCGCTGCCGAAACGATACAGATAGTTCAGGTCGCCGGATTGATTCAAATGATCCTTCATAGCTGAAAACTCCGGTATAAGACTCACATCCTACTTCCGGGTCTGCATCCTCTCAAGTCAAAGACGGGTAGTATAACTTTATTTTTAATGAATGTTCAGTAATTGGGACATTAAAAAAGCCGGCATAGCCGGCTTTTTTGACGAAAGTGTCAGTTCTTGATGGTGTTACGCACCAACCAGAGACTGACCACAAACGCGCACAACGTTACCGGTTACACCGTTAGACGCCGGGTTGCCGAAGAAGGCAATGGTCTCAGCCACGTCAACTGGCTTACCGCCCTGAGACAGGGAGTTCAGACGACGGCCAACTTCACGGGTCATGAACGGAATAGCATCGGTCATCTGAGTTTCGATGAAGCCAGGCGCTACAGCGTTGATGGTGAAGCCTTTCTCAGCCAGAACTGGCGCCATGTACTGAACGTAACCAATAACACCCGCTTTAGAAGCGGCGTAGTTGGTCTGACCCAGCTGACCAGCGATACCGTTCATGGAGGAAACACAGATGATGCTGCCGCCTTTGTTCAGAGTACCGTTTTCCAGCAGCGCATCGTTGATGTGCTCTTCAGCCAGCAGGTTGATGTCGATGGTCATGTTCCACCAGTGCTCAGGCATGTTGGCCAGAGTCTTATCGCGGGTTACACCAGCATTGTGAACGATGATGTCACCGCCACCCATTTCTTTCAGCTTGTCAGAAATCTGCTGTGGTGCTTCCGCAGAAGAGATATCAGCCAGCAGCATTTCACCACCAATTTCAGCGATAACGCGGCTCAGATCTTTTTCAGCCGGTGGGATGTCCAGACCCAGAACCTTAGCGCCGTCACGGGCCAGAGTACGGGCAATTGATTCACCAATACCACGTGCAGCACCAGTAACCAGAGCCACTTTACCAGCCAGCGGCTTGTGCCAGTCAGGGTATTCAGAAGCAGAGGCCTTGCTTACAGTGATGGTCTGGCCGTCAACGTAGCAGGACTTGGCAGAAATGGCGAAACGGAAGGCGGAATCCATGTTGGCTTCTGCGCCTTCTTCGATGTAGATGCTCAGAGAAGTAGAGCTCTTCTTACCGATCTCTTTAGCAACAGAACGGGTGAAACCTTCCAGTGCACGCATAGCAGCTGCCTGTTCGCCAGTCGCTGCTTTCATGTGTGGACGACCCAGAACCAGAGCACGGCCATTGCTGTTCAGCTGACGCATTACCGGGTTGAAGAAGTAGTACAGCTGGTTCAGGTCAGCACCGCTCTGGAAGCCAGAAGCATCAAACACGAACGCATCAAATTTTTCTTTCATGCCTTTTTTGGTTTCAACACCAATGGCACGAACGCCGGCTTTGTCAGCAGCAGCGAGGATGTCAGCGGCAGTCTGAGCAGCAGCTGGGAAGTAAACGGTGGCCTTGGAGGCTTTCAGGTTGCGGAACAGATCGCCCAGCAGTGCAGCGTTTTTGCAGGCGCCAACCAGAACCTTACCTTCGAAGTAAGTTTCCTGAGAAGGGTTGTAGCGCTTCAGGTCGATCGGAGTCGGCAGACCAGCGGTTTTCAGCAGGCTGCGGCCCAGGTTATTGTTCAGCATTGTTTCGTAAAAGTTACTCATGTTCCGTTCCACTTGTTTAAGTCATTACGGGATTCCGATCTGCTACATCACAACATCTATATAGGTACAGATATAGGTACAGATCTTTAAAGGTATCACGACGGCGCGATGCACAGCGCCGGAGGGTAGCAGATTACACCAGCAATAATAAGGTCTGAAATTGACCCTGAGCCGAGTCGTGGGTGTCAGTTCAGCCAATGCCCGTCCCTATACAGCCGTTAGACTGCGCGCATCTGGCAGAAGATTGTGATATTTTGCGCTCTGCCGTGAGTATGGCAAGGCCTATTTTCTAGATAGACACAGGATTGAGACATGACACAGACCGTTCGCAAAGTCGCCATCGTTGGCGCTAACCGTATTCCTTTCGCGCGTTCCAACACCGCTTACTCTTATGCCTCTAACCAGGACATGCTGACCGCTGCGCTGAATGGTCTGGTAAACCGTTACAGCCTGCAGGGTGAGCGTATCGGTGAATTTGTTGCCGGTGCTGTTATCAAGCACAGCCGTGACTTCAACCTGGCGCGTGAGACTGTTCTGAGCACCGCTCTGGACGCACAGACTCCAGCCGTTGATATCCAGCAGGCATGTGGTACTGGTCTGCAGGCCATTATGCAGGTTGCCAACAAAATCGCTCTGGGTCAGATCGACAGCGCCATCGCTGGTGGTGTGGACACTACTTCTGACGCACCTATTGGTGTCAGCGAAGGTCTGCGTAAGATCCTGCTGGAAGCCAACCGTAAGAAGACCACCAAAGACAAGCTGGCTCAGCTGGCTAAGATCCGTCCTAAGCATCTGGCACCACTGATCCCACGTAACGGTGAGCCACGTACCGGTATGTCCATGGGTGATCACACTGAGGTCACTGTAAAAGAGTGGGGCATCACCCGCGAAGAGCAGGACGAAATCGCCTTCAACAGCCACACCAACCTGCTGGCTGCTTACGACCGTGGTTTCTTCGATGACCTGATCACTCCGTTCCTGGGTCTGGAAAAAGACAACCTGGCACGTGAACCGAACCTGGAAAAACTGGCCAGCCTGAAGCCTGCGTTCGACAAGAAGTCTGGCAAAGGTACTCTGACTGC
>JBPEXS010000607.1:0-2706 GCA_052031325.1 Thalassolituus sp.
GGGTCTGAATTACTTCTCTGTGCCGGAATCCTTCGGTGGTGCCGCCACCTCATGGAGCCCAACCACCAACGCCATCATTGCCGAAGAACTTGCATGGGGTGACTTTACCCTGGCTTATGCCACACTGGCGCCTGTCGGTGTCGCTAACGCCATTGTGAAGTGGGGCACTAAGGCACAGAAAGACAAATACCTGCCGGATTATCTGGCTGAAACGCCGATCAAATCCACCATCGCGCTGCAGGAACCCGGTGCTTTCTTCAACCCGATGAAAAAACTGTCGACCACGGCGACCAAAGTGAAGAACGGCTACCGCCTCTCGGGTGTTAAAACACTGGTGCCTTTCGGGGGTGATGCCAGCCTGTATCTGGTGGCAGCCCGCTTTAAAGGCAAAAACCGCCTCTTTTTTGTTCCCGCTGATACCGCCGGTATCAGTTGGGATGATGCCCCGGCCATGGGCCTGCGCGCCGCCGCCACCGGCACCCTGACCATGGACAACATCCTGATCGGTGCCGACGCTCTGCTGGGTGATAAAGACTTTGATTACCAGGCCTTTGTCGATCTTGGTCAGCTCAACTGGTGCGCACTTGCCGTTGGTGCCTGTCAGGCTGCACTGGATTACCTGATCCCTTACGTCAATGAGCGTGAAGCCTTTGGCGAACCGATTTCTCACCGCCAGGCCGTGGCTTTCATGATCGCCGATATCGGCATCGAGCTCGAAGCCATGCGTCTGATGCTGTGGCGCGCTGCCGCCCTGGCCGAAATGGGCAAGCCATTCCACCGCGAAGCTTACCTCGCACACCTGCTGTGTTCTGAAAAAGCCATGAAAATCGGTACCGATGCGGTTCAGCTGCTCGGTGGCCATGGCTTCACCAAAGAACACCCTGCCGAACGCTGGTACCGTGATCTGCGCGTTCTGGCCTGTATCCACAGCGGCCTGCACCTGTAAGGAGTCTGAGATGATTAATTTAGAAGTCCCGAAGAAATTCCGCGCCATCGTCAGCCAGGCGCATCAGGTTGGTCTGAATGTATTCCGTCCGATCTCTCGTAAATACGACCGTTCAGAGCACGCCTACCCCGTCGAGCTGGATATGTTCGCTGCCATTATGGATGGCATGAACGAAAGCACCGGTGGTGTAGCCGGTGCGGGAGCGCTGAAGCAGGACAAAGACAAAGACGAAGAAGGCATTAAGAACGGTTCTAACATGGCCACCGTGCTGTCCCTGGCCGAACTGTGCTGGGGCGACGTCGGCCTGTCACTGACGCTACCGCGTCAGGGCCTGGGAAATGCTGCCATCGCTGCCGTTGCTAACGAAGAACAGTTTGCACGTTTCGGTAAAAAATGGGCCGCCATGGCCATCACCGAACCGGGTTTCGGCTCCGACTCAGCCGCCGTACGCACTACCGCGGTAAAAGACGGTGATGAGTACATCATTAATGGTGAAAAAATCTACGTCACCTCGGGTGAACGTGCCGACTGTGTGGTTGTATGGGCCTCCGTTGACCGTTCTCTGGGCCGCGCTGCGATCAAATCCTTTGTGGTTGAGAAAGGCACTCCGGGCATGGAAGTTGTGCGTCTGGAGAAAAAACTGGGGATTAAAGCCTCGGATACTGCTGCCATTACCTTTACTGACTGCCGTATTCCGGCCAGCAACCTGCTGGGTGATCCGGAAGTGAATGTTGAGAAAGGCTTTGCCGGTGTCATGCAGACCTTCGATAACACACGCCCGGTGGTTGCAGCAATGGCTGTAGGTGTGGCCAAGGCCTCATTAGACAGAACGCGCCAAATTCTCAATTCACATAAGATAAAAACCAATTATAATGCCCCCCTGCAATCGCTGACGCAGCTGCAGGCACAGCTCTACCGCAACGAAGCGGACTGGGAAGGAGCACGCCTGCTGACGCTGAAAGCCGCCTGGATGGCCGACAACGGTATACCCAACTCCAAAGAAGCCTCAATGGCAAAAGCCAAGGCTGGTCGGACCGCCAACGCCATTACCCTGAGCTGCGTGGAAATGCTCGGCGCTCTGGGTTACAGCGAAGATGAAATGCTTGAGAAGTGGGCCCGTGATTCGAAAATTCTCGATATTTTCGAAGGCACACAACAGATTCAGCAGCTCATCATTGCGCGACGCCTGCTTGGCAAATCATCCGCTGAGCTGAAATAAACACGGGCAATGCACACTGGCAGAAGGGGTTTTTAACCCCTTCTTCTATGTCTGGTGCCCCGTAAACAGCCGTAAAGACCCACGGTGCAACAAGAGGCAAACAAGTAGCATCTCATGAGTAACCGCGACACCATTACGCTTTTTAAGTTTATTCCTAAACTGCCTACCATCCTGCGTCATCTGCCGGAGACCATCAAAGGTCTGGCGCTGACTAAAATCACTGACGAAAACCGGCCTGTCGGACTGGGCGTTGTGTTCGAGGATGCCGTAAAGCGTAACCCTTCCGGTTTTGCGGTAATCGGTGATGACCGCTACTACACCTACACAGAATTCAATAAATGGAGTAACCGCATCGCCAACTACTTCCTGTCGAAAGGATTTAAGAAAGGCGACGCGGTAGCGATCTTCATGGAAGACTCCCCCGAGCTGCTGGCCGTTATCCTGGGCCTGAACAAGATCGGTGTGGTCTGTGCCATGATCAACACCTCTCAACGTAAGAACGTATTGGTGCACAGCATCAACCTGGCCAAAGCCAAGCTGG
>JBPEXS010000608.1:0-1477 GCA_052031325.1 Thalassolituus sp.
ATTGATGATCTGATCCACTTCATCCGGGTCGGTGCCTTCTTTCAGATCGACCGATATTTCAAAAATACTGGTCAGCTCGAACGGCCAGAAGCCGACAGTCACATCACTGGCGAGCTGATTCTGATACACAAGCGCCTGATACAGACGGGAGTTTTTCCCCTGACCCAATACGCTGGCGGCCAGTTGCAGATAGCTGGCATCTTCAGATACGCGAGGAGCCACCGCCCAGCTGCGTGCAATGCGGGTATTCGGCGCAGACAGGTCAACCATGGTTTCAATGGTGTTGTGGTCGCGGGTCGGCACCCAGGCTTTGTGGTGTTTCAGCGCCGGGCCGGGTTCGATATCGGCGAAGTATTTTTCCACCAGTGGCCTGGCGGTTTCAGCATCAATATCACCGGCCAGCACGAGTACGGTATTGGCTGCGCCGTAATACTGTTTGAACCATTCTTTCACGTCATCCAGTGAGGCGGCATCGAGATCTTCCATTGAACCGATGGTGGAGTGACGGTATGGGTGCCCCACCGGGAACAGGCCTTCCAGCTGGCGGTATTCGTAGAGGCCGTAAGGCTGGTTATCGCCCTGGCGCTTTTCATTCTGTACCACGCCACGCTGTTCATCCAGACGCGCCTGATCAACCACACCCAGCAGATGCCCCATGCGGTCACTTTCCATCCACAGTGCCATTTCCAGCGCCGGAGTCGGCACATTCTGGAAATAGTTGGTACGGTCAAACCAGGTCGTCCCGTTCATGGCAGTGGCACCAACGGCATCAAACGGTTTGAAGTATTCGTCGTTGTAGTTTTCGGAGCCGTTGAACATCAGGTGTTCAAACAGATGGGCAAAACCGCTTTTACCTTCTGGCTCGTCTTTGGAGCCAACGTGATACCACATACCCACCGCGACAATCGGCGCTTTGCGATCTTCGTGGACAATCACCCGCAGGCCATTATCGAGTTCAAATTTTTCATAAGGCAGGTCGATGTCCATTTCCAGGCCCGGCACCTGCTTGCTCGCCTGGGCCTCAATGACTGCCGGGGTTTTATCCGCCTGGCAGCCGGCCAGCAGCCCGGTCAGTAACACACCAGACAGTGTAAGAAGTCGATTCATGGGGTCTCCGTAGAGTCATTATTTTCTTGTGAACTCCCCGGCAGCAGAGGCCTGCAGAGGTATTGACCTGACTCTAATCAGTGCCGTTCGCCGAGACAATCCGGACCGGCGACATTGGCCGCTTTACCCTCATGGCTCTGACATATTTTTACAACAGAGGTGCGTTAATGTGTGATTTTCAGGGAATTGAGAGAGACGACGGGGATTAATGAGACGCTGGGCGTTGCCGGGAGACCCGCCCGGATTATTCCTCTGGGCGGACCGGGCGTAACCTGACGGTGTTGTTGCCCACCCCGGCAATTTTATCCTGTTTCAACAGCGTAAAGCCGTTGTTCATATGCTCAGGGAACCAGGTCTTCAGCTCTTCGAC
>JBPEXS010000609.1:0-2693 GCA_052031325.1 Thalassolituus sp.
GAAAAAACACGGATTCTCTACGGCGGCAGTGTTAAAGGCAGCAGTGCAGCAGAGCTGTTTGCTCAGCCTGACGTAGATGGTGGTCTTGTCGGTGGTGCATCGCTGGACGTAAACGAATTTCTGAAGATATGTGGGGCATAAGGTCCTGGTTTTATGACTGAACAAATAATACTGATCGTTCATATCGCACTGTCTGTGGGTATTGTTGCTTTTGTACTCCTGCAGCAGGGTAAAGGCGCTGATGCTGGTGCATCATTTGGCTCCGGTGCCTCCCAGACGGTTTTCGGTCCACGTGGTTCGGCGACCTTTCTGAGTCGTGTTACCGCGATTCTGGCAACTCTTTTCTTTGTAACTTCACTGGGTCTCGGTGTTTACGCTAAGCGTCACGCTGATGGCCTGAATAACTTCGGAATTCCTCAGATTTCTGAGCCTGAAGTTCTTGAGCAGGATGCTCCGCTTGTGGAAGAATACGTGCCGGCTGCTGATGAGCCGGTTCTGGATGCTTCTGCAGAAGCTGATGAGCCTGTTGTGGAGGCCCCTGCCGAGTCGCAGTAACGACTCAACCTGTTGTGCGGATGTGGTGGAATTGGTAGACACGCCATCTTGAGGGGGTGGTGAGCTATGCTCGTGCGAGTTCGAGTCTCGCCATCCGCACCAACTTTTATCAGTCATTTTTTCTTAACCTGACTGATATCTGAATACTTCAGAATCAGGCCTGTGCCTGTTCTAGACAGAGCGAATGAGTTTCTACGGGGAACGCAATCGCCAGCTCGCAATCTGTTTCAGTTTTGAATATACTATGCGGGCTTAAAAAAGCCCCTCACGTCAGGGGCTTTTTAGCAGCTGGGGTTTTGTTACGTTTATCGTGATGCCCGGCAGAGTCACAGAGTGCTGGCGCACCCGGGTGGTTGCTGACAGTACTCATGCTGCAATTGTGCAGCCGATGACTGGGCACCTGATGCCCAGTTTTTATTTGTAGCGGAAATATTCCGGGGAGCTCCGATTGGCCAGACCGCAACAGTTAATTGACCTGCTTAAACCAGTGGTTGAGTCCATGGGTTTTGTGTTCTGGGGGCTTGAATTTATCGCCCAGGGCAAGCACTCCATGTTGCGTGTATTTATTGACCATGAAGACGGAATTAACGTCGATCACTGTGCTGAAGTCAGTCGTCAGATCAGCAGTGTGATGGACGTCGAAGATCCGATTGCTCATGAGTACAACCTGGAAGTCTCTTCGCCGGGCATGGACCGGCCGATTTTCACGCTGGAACAGTACGCTGCTCTGGCCGGAAATATTATTGAAGTTCGTCTGCGCATGGCGTTTGACGGACGTCGTAAATTCAAGGGCCGTCTGGTCGGTGTCGAACAGGAAGATGTCGTTGTTCACGTTGATGATAACGAATATCTGCTGCCGTTCGAACTGATTGAAAAGGCGTATGTGGTTCCACAGTTTAAGGACTAATGAGTACAACGAGGCTGGATGATGAACAAAGAAATTCTCCTGGTCGCTGAAGCGGTATCCAACGAAAAAGGCGTTTCAAAAGAAATTATTTTTGAAGCCATTGAAGCCGCGCTGGCCGGTGCAGCCAAACGTCGCTATGAAGACGAAAACGCGACGATCCGCGTTGATATTGACCGTAAAACCGGTGAATACGAAACCTTCCGTAGCTGGCTGGTCGTCAGCAACGATGTGGTTCCGGGTCTGGGCGACGAGCTGACACTTCAGGAAGCGCACGAAATTGATACCAGTCTGCAGCCAGGTGATACCTACGAAACGCAGATTGAAAACTCCGATTTCGGACGTATTGCTGCTCAAGCAGCTAAGCAGATCATCGTTCAGAAGGTTCGCGAAGCTGAGCGTGCCCAGGTGGTTGCTCAGTATGAGCACCGTGTGGGTGAGCTGATCGGTGGCACTGTGAAGAAAGTGACCCGCGACTTCGTGATTGTCGATCTGGGTAACAATGCTGAAGCACTGATGCCGAAAGACCAGCTGATTGGTCGTGAGATCGTTCGCATGGGTGACCGCGTACGGGCGATTCTGCATGAGATCCGTCCGGAAAATCGTGGTCCTCAGCTGATGCTCAGCCGCACTGTTCCGGAAATGCTGATTGAGCTGTTCCGCATTGAAGTGCCGGAAATCGCTGAAGAAGTCATCGAAATCAAAGGCGCTGCCCGTGATCCGGGTTCACGTGCCAAGATTGCGGTGAAATCCAACGACAAGCGTATCGACCCGGTCGGTGCCTGTGTGGGTATGCGTGGTGCGCGTGTCCAGGCGGTGACCAACGAACTGGGTGGTAACGAGCGCATCGATATCGTCCTCTGGGATGACAATCCGGCTCAGCTGGTGATCAACGCCATGGCACCTGCCGACGTTGCCTCCATTGTTGTGGATGAAGATTCACACTCTATGGACGTGGCCGTAGCAGAAGACAACCTGGCGCAGGCCATTGGCCGTGGTGGTCAGAACGTGCGTCTGGCGTCTGAGCTTACTGGCTGGGAAATCAACGTGATGACCGAGTCCGAGGCTGCCGAGAAGCAGAACGAAGAAGCTTCCGCTTACATCGACGTGTTTATGGATTCACTCGACATCGACGAAGACTTTGCCCTGCTTCTGGTTGAAGAAGGCTTCACCACGCTGGAAGAAGTGGCGTATGTCCCGATGGAAGAAATGCTGCAGATCGAAGGTCTCGATG
>JBPEXS010000061.1:0-1764 GCA_052031325.1 Thalassolituus sp.
TTCTGCGGAGCCATAAGTCCCTGCAGAATTTCACGTTTCTGATCGGTTACCTGAATCTCATTTTCTTCATAACAGACCTTACCGGTCTGAGTTCTGGTTAATGCGGGCGAAGTCAGCATGAAAAGTCCTTATTCCGTTTAACGGGCCAGTCGGATGCCTGAAAACATCCAGCGATCACCGGGATAGAAAAAATTACGATACGTAGGCCGAAGATGACCCTGTGGTGATGCAAACGAGCCACCACGTAACACCATCTGCGATGACATAAATTTGCCGTTATATTCACCCAGAGCCCCAGCCGCTGGCCGATACCCCGGATAGGGCTGGTAAGCACTCGAGGTCCATTGCCAGGCAGACGAGTTAAGTTGGCGCATGCCCTCACCCATACTGTCATCAGGCAGATATACCTCAGTAACCGGGGGCTCCCGCCAGTGCTGGCGTGCAGCACACTCCCACTCATCTTCAGTAGGTAGCCGGGACTCTTTCCAACTGGCATAAGCCATCGCCTCATAAGCACTGACGTGCATCACAGGCCGGTTCAGATCCAGCGGTTGCAGACCATACAAAGTAAATTCAGACCATTGATCACCCTGGTACACCCAGTACAGGGGGGCACACCATTGATTAGCCTGAAGGTCAGACCAGCCATCGGCTAACCACAGAGAGGCCGTGGTGTAGCCGCCACTCTGGATAAATTCAAGATACTCACCATTGGTCACCAGACGGTCGGCTAATTGGTACGGCCCAATAAAGACCGGATGCTCAGGTTGCTCATTGTCGAAACAGAAATCCCTGGCCAACGGCGTTTTCATCCTGGTATCCGGTAAACCGATGTCGGTTAACTCCGGAGAAAATGTATGCCAGCGGAGTGGCGCACACTCCCGTGCAGGTTCAGGGTGATGCGTTATCAGTGCCGGGAGCATGGGGTTCTGGAAAAAGCTGTACTTAATGTCCATCAACAGCAGTTCCTGGTGCTGCTTCTCGTGCTGGATCCCCAGCTGGCACCGGTTAATGATTTCAGTCTGAGATGCTTGAGGGAGATCTGACAGTAGGTTCGTCATGGCTTCACTTACGTACGCACGATATTCCAGCACCTCATTCAGTGAAGGACGCGACAGCAATCCCCGTTTATCACGGGCGAACTGCTCGCCAACGGCGTTGTAGTAGGAGTTAAACAGGTATTCAAAGCGAGGATGAAAGGGACGATAGCCAGGCAAGAAAGGAGACAGAATAAAGGTCTCAAAGAACCAGGTGGTGTGTGCCAGATGCCACTTTGGTGGACTGGTGAATATTTCCGCCTGAAGACCGTAATCTTCCGGTTCCAGATCAGCACACAAAGCCAGAGAGTGCTGTCGCGTCGCCCTGAATTGTTCCGTCAGGGATGTATCCCGCATAACTGCTTCCTCCATCTTTACGCTATCCACTCACCAGATTCTGATCTGCCACTGTGGCTGCCGTGTTACAGAATTCTGACCCTGGAAGGTTTCACACTGGACGCCACTCGCCACAAATGCAACAGACTGGCACTGCATGCCACGTTAAGAAGACCACTGAAGAAGGTGCTGGTTCAGACAAAACTCAGATAGACCAGAAACGACAGGCATAAAAAAACCCGGAAACACCGGGCTTTTCAAGAAATGCTTCAGATGACAGAAGCGTTGCGCGAGCAGCAGGTTCACCAAATACGTGAAGCGTTACGAGCGACTCGCAGACAAGGCATAAAAAAGCCCGGAATAACCGGGCTTTTTCAGAAACGATTCAGAT
>JBPEXS010000610.1:0-4142 GCA_052031325.1 Thalassolituus sp.
AATTTGAACAAGACCCGAAAGCCCTGCTGTGGGAACAGCTGGATGATGAGTCGACCGTACTGCTCGATGTGGAGGGGCATACCGACTTTATGCAGCCCATGTCGGCAAAACCAGACCTTAAATCGGATCTCATCTGGTTCTTTTCGCACCGCGATAACCGCCGCCTGGGAGAGCTGCAGGGTTCACCATCCGCACGCATCTGCCTGACCAGTGACAAAAACAAGGTCTGGGCAGACATTCGTGGTCGCATTCAGGTCTCTGACTACCGCGAAGCGGTAGCGAATAAATGGTCAGCAGACATTGAAGCCTGGTACGACAAAGGCAAAGAGGACCCGGACTTACAACTGCTGGCGTTCATCCCGGAAGAGGCTGAGATTTCAGTGGCCACGACCAATCCGGTGAAGTACAGCTGGGAAACCGTGAAGGCACTGTTTGGTGACCAGAAGCGTCCCGAAATCAGTGAGCAGAAACGGATCGCCTTCCAGTAAGGTGACTCCGCCACCCGTCCGTGCGGGTAAAGCTCAGGCCTGACTCTTTCGAGCAGGCCTGTTTGCTGTCAGCAATACATACAACTGTGATTAAAAAGGAATCCGCTATGACTGCCTTCCGTGATGATGCCCAGGCCTATCTGCAACATAACCACCCCGGTGACGCTGAGTTTCACCAGGCTGTGCAGGAAATCTGGGACGACATTGCTGAAGAATACGATGAGGTGGCTGAGTATGCTGAAGTCAGCGTGATTGAACGCCTGACCGAACCTGACCGCATCATCCGCTTCCGTGTCACCTGGGAAGACGACGACGGCAAGGTGCATGTGAACCGTGGCTGGCGGGTGCAGTTTCATAACCTGCTTGGGGCCTACAAAGGTGGCCTGCGTTTTCACCCCACCGTGAATGAGAGTGTGCTCAAGTTTCTGGGTTTTGAACAATGCTTCAAAAATGCCCTGACCGGCCTGCCCATGGGGGGAGCCAAGGGTGGCTCTGACTTTGACCCTAAAGGCCGCAGCCGCCGGGAAATCATGCGTTTCTGTCAGGCATTTATGCGCGAGCTGCACCGTCATATCGGACCGCAGACAGACGTTCCTGCCGGTGACATTAACGTTGGCAGTGAAGAAATCGGTTACCTGTTTGGTGAATACCTGCGTCTGGAAAACCGTTGGGAAGGTGTGCTCACGGGCAAAAGCCCGAACTTCGGCGGCAGCTGTGGGCGTGCGGAAGCCACCGGGTTTGGCGTGATCTATTTTCTTAAGCACATGCTGGAGGCCCACGATCAGTCGCTCTCTGGTCAGAAACTGCTGATTTCCGGGTCTGGTAATGTGGCACTGCACGCGGCCATGAAAGCTCTTGAAGAGCATGCCGAAGTTCTGACCCTCTCCGACTCATCCGGTACCCTGTTTTTTGAAAATGGCCTGACTGCTGATCAGCTGGAAGAACTCATGGAGGCCAAGCTGAAGCATAAAAAGCGCTTATCTGAGCTGGAATTGGGCGAGTACCTGGATGGTAAAACACCCTGGCAGATTGAAGGTGCGGATATCGCCCTGCCTTGCGCTACCCAGAATGAAGTGTCGGGTAAAGACGCACAGGCCCTGATTAAAAACGGCGTTAAGGTGATCTGTGAGGGGGCCAATATGCCGCTGACCGATGAGGCCCGTCAGGCCGTGATGGAAGCCAACCTGATGTATGGCCCGGCCAAAGCAGCCAACGCCGGTGGTGTTGCCGTGTCGGGTCTTGAGCGCTCGCAGAATGCCGAGCTGTCGAGCTGGTCGTTAGAGCGGGTGGATGATGAGTTGCGTCGCATTATGGATACCATCCACAACCGCTGCATCATGCACGTCGATAAGCAGGATGGCATCTATCCATACAGCCGTGGCGCTAACCTGTACGCCTTTCACCGTCTGGCCGGAGCCATGCTGGCGCAGGGGATCGGTTGATCAGGCGTTGGCAGGTCAGGCGTTGGCAGGTAAGAGCCCACAAAACTCGCTGAGCAGATTCAGCTGAGCTGCTGAAGAATGTCTTCCATCATGCGTTCAGCGTTGGCGGCAATGGTCAGAGCGGGGTTGGCCGCACCGGTGGCGCCAGGGATTGCAGCACCGTCAACGACATAGAGATTGTCCACGCCGTACACTTTGCCGCTGAGGTCACAGGCGGTCCCCATGGCCGCGCCACCCAGTGGGTGCCAGGTGCCGAACCTGGGCACGTCGTTCTGTTTGCCACCACCGGTCTGGAGCATCTTATCGGTGGTGTAAATCAGACCCTGACGTGCGTTCTCGTTGGCGTCCATATCCCAGTTCAGGTCGATGTTGTCTTTGCGACGGTTGTAGGTCACGGTGCTGTTTTTATCCGGTACGCTCATGCCCATCTGCAACTGAGTGAAGTCGCCCACAACAGAGGTGGGAGAGTGCATGAATGCGGTCGCTGTATAGGGGTTTTCGTTGTCGAAACAGGCAATGGAGGGTGGCCCACCCTGAATCGGCGCGGTGGACTGGTTGATGTCACGACGGGCGATCAGGATATCGCCGTTGGTGCCCCATTCGGCACCGATACCGTCATTCAGCCCCGGTACATGGCCCAGTTCACGGGCCTTCAGTAGTAAACGGGTGGTGTTGATGGAGCCCGCCGCCATAAACAGGTATTCGCACTCAATAATGTGTCGCCCGGTGATCTGCCCGCGCTCATTGAGCATCTGACATTCGACTTCATAGCCGTTACCACCGCTGAGTGAGCGGATGTGAGTGACGTTGTGCAGAGTCTCAATGCTGAGGTTGCCAGTGGCTTCTGCGTCAGCCAGGTAGTTACGGTCGAGGGTGTTTTTCGCGCCGCTGTTGCAACCAAACACGTATTCACCAACCGAGGCATAGGGGGTGCGGGTGCCGTCCAGCTCTTCGCGGATAACATCCCAGTCGAAGCTGACGTGGCTCTTAACGACTTCTAATCCGGCATCTTCGGCGGTTTTGATGAACTCGCGCTTGGCGGTGTAATTCGGGTGGTTGAGAACGTCGTCGGGGATTGGGCCACCGCTGATTTTCTCGAGCACACGCGGGTAATAAATCTCATCCATATCGGTGTAAGAGAGGAAGGGCAGTGCGGCTTCAAAGTTCTCACGTTTAGGCTGCAGCAGCACGCCGCCATACACCACAGAGCCACCACCCAGGCACGCGCCACAACCAACGGGAATGCTCTTGTCGAAGTAGTACTGAATCATACCCACGGAGGCGTTACCCAGTGGGCCGGGGTCTTTCCAGAACAGACCGTCGTTGACGTTGCCAACGGCTTCTCCCAGCGTTGGGTAGCTGTCTTCACCTTCGTATTTCCAGTGCTTACCGCGTTCCAGCAGCGTGGTCTGAATGCCCGCTTCGCACAAACGCAGTGTCGCGACCGACCCGCCAAAACCAGAACCGATCACCAGAGCTTTAGTGGTCGAGCGTTGAGGGCGCAGACGCCCGGCATTCGCACTCAGTGGGGTCAGTGCAGCGGCACCACTGGCGGTGGCGGTTTTGATAAAAGAACGGCGGTTGAGTTTTGTCATTATTATTCTCCGAAATACTCTCCGGGTGGGTAGTAAGGCGACTTTCTGATGCAGGGCCAGATACGTCAAGGCGTTGGCCTGATGTGTGTTATCGGAGGGAAGAGTGACAGGAAATTCAGTTATCTGGCACGTAAATACAGAGCATTTGCGGTTTATGGCGCGTTTTGTCTGATTCTTAAGTACTAGCCCTCTGAGAGAATCGTTACATCAAATAACAATAAAACAAAGAACTGCCTCTATGAAAAAGACACTGCTTGGTGCCTCTGCGGCCCTTATGACTCTGCTGGCTGCACCTTCTCAGGCGGCCATTCTCGATTGTAATCCCACCGCCTGGCTGACCTGTGGTGTGCCTTTTCCTTCTGATTACTGGGCTGAGGATGACCAGACTTCACCGACCGGTAAGCGCCTGTCGATGAACGATGGAATTTTGCGGGATGTGGTGCTTGAAGAGCTGCCCGCCGAAGATGGATTTACGCCCTCGCAGATGTTCAATGGTGCCAGCGGTTACTCTGCGGCTTCGGCCGTGGTGTTTGAATTCCTGAGCACGCCGGACCCGGCCACACTGGAAGATGCCGTTCGCGCCGTTGACCTGACTACCGGTCTGGAAGTACCGGTAC
>JBPEXS010000611.1:0-2658 GCA_052031325.1 Thalassolituus sp.
CCTGAGTGGCCCGGCCAAAGCCGAACTTCAGGTACATCAGATACGTATGCAGGTCATACAGGCAGGTATCGTTCTGGGCAAAGTTGGTGTAAGTGCCGGTGTTGGACTCTTCTTTTTCCTGCAGCCCGCAGAATTCTTTGGCAATCATGTAATTGCGGTAAGGGTCCCAGCTTTCGAAATACGACCAATGTGCACATTCAATCTGGCCTAATTTCTGGTCGTCTGCATCAAAACGCCAGAAATAGGTTTCCTGACTGGTAAGGCCCCGAAGAGTCTCTTCGTACTGGCCTTCGAGGTAAACCCGCTTCATAAATTCCGCCGTGAATACTGCGCGGTTTTTACTTTCGGTGGAGCCACCGTATTCAATTTCGCCATCTTCACCGTACATGACGAGATTGACGCCGAAGTTTGCCGCCGTGCGGATCACACCGGCGAGAATCGAAACAACCCAGCCATACAATGGGCGGCCCTGTTCAAGAAAGCCACGGCGGTTCAGTTCGCGCATGACATTCTGGTTCGGGTTGATCTGGATGGTGTCGTAGCCGGAAGCGATGTAATTCTGCAGATTCTGATCACCGATGGAGAAACTGAGGGGCGGTGTAATGGTCACGGCGAGTGGGTGCATACCGAATTCGTGCTTCAGCATATGCGTGACGTACGAGCCGTCTTTACCGCCACTGACGGGGACAATGACATCGAATTCACCCGTGCGGCTGCGGTGCTTTTCCAACAGTTGCTGCAGTTCTTTTTTCCGGGCTGACCAGTCAAAGGTCTTTTTTTCTTCGGCCCACTGGCAGGCATTGCAGCGACGCTGTTCATCAAACTCAATGCGTGGACGTGTCGACATATTCAGACAGCCAGAACACCAGAAAACATCCGGTCTTGTTTGCGTAGCGGTCATGATGGGTTCCCCGTAAAAAAATCCTGTCTGACTGAGCTTTGGTTGTCTGTAATCCGGACATTGGGATAAAGACCGCTCAACAGGCGGTCGTCCACCGCCTCAGACTGTTTGCGGATAAAACTGCGCGCTCCGATAACGGAGTTGCGCCCGATATGGCAGTTGCCAATGACACTGGCCCCTGAATAAATGACATTGTCACCGGCAAACGTCGGGTAAATGCCCGCAACGTCTGCGCCTATGGTGACGTTCTGATAAATCACCAGATAATCTGAAAACTGAGCATTGCCAATGACAGTACCGACCGGGTGAACCAACATAAAAATATCCGGCATTTTAACGGCGTAAAATAAATCCAGGCCATGCAGGGCTTTGTTCAGATAAAACGTGCGCTCGGCTAATGACTCATTACCTGACTGAGCCGCTTCGTGACTGACAAAGTACAGAAAGCTGGCGTAGTGGTCGGCGTTCATATGGTTGAACACAGCCTCTCCACCTTCCTGATAGTATTTTTTCGGAATATGGCGAAAACAATATTCAATGCGCTCTAACGCATGGCGGCAACAACCGCTGACGTCAGCCTGCCATTGCTCAGACCCATCGGGAAACCACTGGCTGATCTGCTTGATCAGGTACTCAGGTAAGCGGGTATGTTCAATGCTTAACTTCATTGCGGCCTCTACAGAGTAAAACCATCGTCAATGACGAGGTTCTGGCCGGTCATAAAGGCCGACTGATCCGAGAGCAGGAACAGCAGGGCACCACACAGGTCTTCTTTATCCAACATGCCTTTATTGGCGCAGAACTGACCGTAGGCAGCAAGAAATGGCTCTGGCTGACCATCCAGAATCCCGCCGGGGCTGATGGCATTAACACGCACTTTGTGTCCCTTAAACCGTTTCGCCATAAAGCGGGTCAGGTGCAGTACCGCCGATTTAATCGCTGCGTATTCCACCGGCATGGTCATCGGTGTGCCGTCGTACACCTCAAAGCGTGGGGCGATACAACCATATACCGAGGCGATGCTGATGATATTGCCCTGATTACGGTCGCAGAAATAACGGCCAAACACTTTTGAACATTCGAACATGGCGCCGGTATTGGCACTCAGGTTGGCGCAGAAATCGGCGTAGCTGACATCAAAAAAATCAGCCCCGTAATTGCCTTTGCGGATGTAGAGGTTATTCACCAGTGCATCCACACGGCCGTACTGTTCAATGCTGTTGATCAGCAGTTGCTGAATACTGGCGGGGTCGGTGGCGTCAAACGCTTGCACGCAGGCTTCGCCACCCTGTTCGCGCAGTTCAGAGCAGAGGTGCTCAGCCGCTTCGACGTTAGCGTCGGCAATCACCAGCTGATAACCGGCTTCAACCACCGCTTTTGAAAAGGCACTGCCGATCAGGCCGGCGGCGCCGGTAATGACAACGGTTTTTGCAGTTTCTGACATCAGTTGAACTTCCGGAATACGGGTTTAACGGCGTCACCGATCAGGTATTCATCCAGCCCTTCGTTCAGTGCTTTGCGCAGCACGGGCAGGGCTTTATCCAGTACGTCAGACGTCATCTGCAGTTCTTTCTCACCGTGGCGGTAGGCCAGGGCAATCCAGGGCATCATCAGGCCGTGACGCAGGGTTTCCTGCATAAACAGTGTACGCAGTGGCATTGAGATCTGGCCATCGTCATCGCGCAGGGCGTAATTGGGTGAACAGTCATAGCCGTAGCATTCCAGGTTACGGGCCAGGCCGTGTTCCAGCGCTTTGC
>JBPEXS010000612.1:0-2875 GCA_052031325.1 Thalassolituus sp.
CTGAACGCTTCACCACTTTTGAAACCGCTGAACTGCAGATGCCGAAAATCATCAAGCAGGACGACACGCGTGAAACCTTCAATGAAGACAAGCTGCGTGCCGGCATGCAGCGCGCGCTTGAAAAGCGCCCGGTCAGTGTCGAAGACATTGAACTGAGCATTGGCCGTATTCAGCAAAGCCTCAGAGCCAATGGCGAGCGAGAGATTCCCAGCCGCCTCATCGGCGAACTGGTGATGAAAGAACTCAGCGCACTCGACCAGGTGGCCTACGTACGCTTTGCCTCGGTCTACCGCAGCTTCAAAGACCTTGAAGCCTTCCGCGCAGAAATTGACCGGCTCACGCCTCAGGCGGAGAACCCCGATGACTGATCAGAGTTACATGCAGCGTGCACTGCAACTGGCAAAGCAAGGGCTGTTCACCACATCGCCGAACCCAAGAGTTGGCTGTGTCATCGTGAAAGACAACCGCATTGTTGGCGAAGGCTGGCACCAGAAGGCCGGGGGCCCGCACGCCGAAGTGCATGCTCTGCAACAGGCCGGTGACAAAGCACGTGGCGCAACCGCTTACGTGACTCTTGAACCCTGCAGCCACCATGGCCGCACACCGCCCTGTGCAGAAGCCCTGATCAAAGCCGGTGTTCGTCGCGTCGTCGGCGCGGTACGTGACCCTAACCCCGAAGTGGCTGGCCGTGGCTATCAGAAGCTGCGTGATGCCGGTATTGAAGTCAGCGAATCCTGCCTTGAGGATCAGGCGCGGGAACTCAATGAGGGCTTTTTCCTCAGAATGACCCGGGGCCGCCCACTGGTTCGCATCAAACTGGCCATGAGCCTGGATGGCCGTACCGCCATGGCCTCTGGTGAGAGCCAGTGGATCACCGGACCAGAGGCCCGTCGCGACGTACAGAAACTGCGTGCCCGCAGTTGCGCGGTGATTACCGGGGCCGACTCGGTACTGACGGATAACCCGTCGATGACGGTACGCCCGCAGGAAGCCGGACTGGACATACCGCCAGAGCTGTTACGTCAGCCACTGCGGGTCATCGTCGACGGCCAGCAAAGACTGCACAGCGGCCTGAAAATCTTCGCCGAGAAAGGTGATATTCTGATCGCCGGACACCGCCCGGCCGAGCGTATTGAACGCCCGCAAACACTGGGTACCGTCACACATTGGCACGCGGATAGCCAAGGCCGTACGGACCTGCCCGCGCTGCTCGACTATCTTGGTAATGGGGAGCTTATTACTCAGGGTTGTAACGAAGTGCTGGTAGAAAGTGGCGCACAACTGGCCGGTGCCTTTGTCGCCGCCGGCCTGGTCGATGAGCTGGTGATCTACTGCGCACCGACCCTACTCGGCAGCAGCGCTCGCCCACTGCTATCACTGGGCTTGGATAACATGAAAGACCAGCTACGCTGGCACTGGCAGGACGTCACCATGATCGGCAACGACCTGCGCTTAACATTACGCCCGGAGTCAGCCCCAGCGGCAGACACCGGCGGCATTACTGAAGCCTTTCTGAAAGAACACGGCTTCTGGAAATAACGGGAATACACATGGCACTGAACCGTATAGAAGACATCATCGCCGATATGCGCGACGGCAAAATGGTCATCCTGATGGATGATGAAGGCCGGGAAAACGAAGGCGACATCATTGTTGCGGCCGAAAAGGTCACGCCAGACATCATCAACTTTATGGCCACCGAAGCGCGCGGGCTGATCTGCCTGACCCTGACCGGTGAGCGCTGCGATTACCTCGGCCTGCCGTCGATGGTGGCTGGTAATGGTGCCAAGTTCTCCACCCCCTTTACCGTATCGATTGAAGCGGCTGAAGGCGTGACCACCGGCATCTCTGCGGCTGACCGTGCCAAGACCATTCTGGCGGCGGTAAACCCGATGGGCAAACCAGAAGACATCGTGCAGCCGGGCCATATTTTCCCGCTGCGAGCCCGCCCGGGTGGCGTACTCAGCCGTGCCGGTCACACCGAAGCCGGTTGTGATCTTGCGCGTCTGGCGGGTCTGATTCCTGCGGCTGCCATTGTCGAAGTCATGAACGCCGACGGCACCATGGCACGTCGCCCAGATCTTGAAATCTTCGCCGAGAAACACGGCATCAAGATCGGCACCATCGCCGACCTGATTCAGTACCGCATGGCCAACGAAAAAACCGTTGAAGTGGTCAGCGAGCAGGATGTGCACACCGAATTCGGTGAGTTCAAGCTGCACACTTTCCGCGACAGCATTCTGGGTGAAACCCACCTCGCCCTGACACTGGGTGACATCACTCCGGAAGAGCCAACCCTCGTGCGTGTTCAGACCAACAACCTGATCCGCGATGTGCTGGGTGTACGCAGTGGCGATTCACCGAGCTGGTCATCGACTCAGGCGCTGCAGCGCATTGCCAGCGAAGGCAAAGGCGCACTGGTGCTGCTGTCGGTCGATAACCACGAGCCCGTCAGCTCAGCACTGGACGCACTGGCTGGTATCAAGCCGCCGGTACGCAGTGCCAATACCGATAGCTCTGGTGCCTTCCTGACCATTGGTACCGGCTCGCAGATTCTGCGTGCGCTGGGCATCCGTCAGATGCGCCTGCTCAGCTCTGAAATGAAATACAGTGGTATTTCCGGCTTTGACCTGGAAATTACCGAATATCTGCCTTTTTCTGAATAAACTGATTCAGAAGCTATTTTGAAAATCTGAGGAACCGACATGAAATCGATTCAGACCATTGAGGGCAACATGACCCCGAACGACGGTAAATACGCCATTGTTGTCGGTCGCTGGAACGCCTTTGTTGTAGAAAGCCTGCTGGAAGGTGCCGTAGACAGCCTGCTGCGCCACGGTGTTGAAGAAGACAACATCACCATCATCCGTGCGCC
>JBPEXS010000613.1:0-1413 GCA_052031325.1 Thalassolituus sp.
GCCATGGCCTCGATGGCGTTCTCAAGCAGATGCCGGAACATGGAACGTAGCTTCTGCTCGCGCCCTACCAGCGCAGGCAGTTGCATGGACGGCTCCCAGTTTACGGTGATGCCATTGGCCAGCAACTCATGGGTGTTCAGTGCCAGAATATCGCGCAGCAATTCATTAACGTTCACTGCACGGCGTTCTTCTTCCGGTTCTTTTGGCAGGGTACGGACCAGGGTATCAAGAGCGTCACGGCCAGATTTCAGGCCATCTTCCAGCGCCTGCAACAAGGCAGAGTCTCGATGGTCGCCACGGCGGCGCAACATGCTGACCGCGGTATCCATGAGGTTCACCGGCCCCTGCAGCTGGTGAATGGCACCGTTGACGGTTTCTTTCATGCCGACGACGAGATCTTCTTCGGCCATTAAAGCCCGCAGTGCGTTAAGGCGGACTTCTTCCTGACGGCGACGCAATTCAGAAATATCCGAAATCATCAGCAGGGTGGCGTGTTTTTCAGGCTGTTCAAAAAAGCCATCGGCTTCTTCATCGCGCACATTGATGCGCGTACCAAAACAGGAGTAACAGATCGGCCGACCACTGGCGGTATCCACTGTGGTTTCTTTATCGGAGAAGGCGCGGCCGGTTTCCAGCAGCTGGGTATAACTGCTGCCGAGTTTTTTAATAAATAGCTCAGCCGTGGCCATAAGCGGCTCATCGGGCAACAGATTACGCGCAAGCTGAGTGAAGCCAGGATTGGTGGTGATCACTTTGCCGTCATCATCCAGAACAATCACGGCGGATGGCATGGCATTCAGCGTGGACTCAAGCATCTGCTTCTGGTTCTGCAGACGCTGCTCAAGCTGATGCAGATCCGAGCCATCGCGATGCATGCCGAGAAAATGCACGGTTTTGCCGGTGTCATCGATCACGGGTGCGACCGTCAGTTCAGCCAGATAGAGGCGCCCATCGCGCCGACGGTTAAGCAACATACCGGACCAGGGCTTCTGCTGCGCCAGACGCCCCCACAGTGCCTGATACACCAGACGTGGCGTAGTGTGATTGGACAGAATGGATTCGTTCTGTCCCAACACTTCTTCTTCGCTGTAGCCGGTGATCTGGGTGAATGCCCGGTTCACATACAGCATATTGGCTTTCAGATCGGTGATGGAGATGGCGACGGGGGAGTGTTCAACCGCCTGAAAAAACACCTCATCGTCGAGGAGAACCCCTTCGGGATGGACATCACTGACGCCCTTCTCGGCCAGCTTACGGGCCTGGTTCGCGTCTTCACTACCGGAGTGGGTACTTGCTTTGCGCATGTGAGCTCCTGCCAGTTATTGAACTGTGGTCAGTGAGGAGTTTGCAATCGGTATGCCACGGGTTTTCGTGTTGATTTTGCTGCAACAGAGCCAGTTTTGTCGCAAATGC
>JBPEXS010000614.1:0-2043 GCA_052031325.1 Thalassolituus sp.
GAATGTACGGTCATGACCATCCGCTGGTTTGCTCTCCAGCGTAAATGGCCACTGGAACGGGCCGAAGCGAAGCTGACCCACGAGAAGGTCGGTCACAAAGACGTGTTTACCAAAACCATCACTCTGTACGGCGATGAACTGACGGACGACCAGCGCCAGAAACTCATTGATGTCGCTGCCAAATGCCCAGTGCATAAAACCCTGATGTCTGAGGTGGCCATTGAGACCCATGCAGCCCAGACCGGAGACCAGACCGGAGACCAGAACGACGCATGACCCGACCACGCATTCTGGTGCTGTTTGCCCACCCGTCTCAGCATCGCTCTGAGGTTAACCTGCCACTGTTCAGAACCTGCCAGGCGATGGAGGGTGTCACTGCCGTGGATCTCTACCACGAATACCCGACATTCGAGATCGATATTGATCGTGAGCAGGCGCGCCTGCTGGAACACGACATCATCGTCTTCCTGTTTCCCCTCTACTGGTATTCCACCCCGGCCATTCTCAAGGAATGGCAGGATCTGGTTCTGGAATACGGGTTTGCCTATGGTCACGACGGTCAGGCATTACGTGGTAAAACCTTCTTCTGTGCCGTCAGTGCAGGTGGACCGGACAGCGCTTACTGCAAAGAGGGTTTTAATCACGCCAGTCTGCGCGAAATTCTGCGACCTCTGGAACAGACGGCTGCCTTAACCGGCATGCGCTATCTGCCGCCCTTTGCCTTGTTCTCTGCGCGCACCGCCAGCCAGGAGGGTCGGATTTCAGGGCATGTCAGTGACTGGCAGGCGCTGCTCAAAGGTCTGCGTGATGGCAGTGTTGATCCCGCCAGGACTCTTGCTCAGGCCCGGACTGCCAACACCCTTAATGCCGTGCTGAACCTGACCGGAGGCAAGCCATGACCGGATTGTTAATGCACGCCTTTATCTACCTGCTGGCGGCTGTGATCATGGTGCCGCTGGCGAAACGCCTCGGGCTGGGGTCGGTACTGGGGTATCTGATCGCTGGTGTGATCATCGGCCCGGTGACCGGCTTGGTCGGATCAGAAACTCAGGCCATTCAGCATTTCGCCGAATACGGTGTGGTGATGATGCTGTTTCTGGTCGGGCTGGAACTGGATCCTCAGGCATTGTGGAAAATGCGCAATCGCCTGCTGGGGCTCGGTGGTCTGCAGGTGGGTCTGACCACGGCTGCGGTCACCGGGCTGGCCATGGCGCTAGGGCAGGTATGGTCAGTGGCGCTGGCCATTGGCCTGATTTTCTCTTTGTCATCCACCGCGATCGTGCTGCAGACCTTCAGTGAAAAAGGCCTGAGTAAGCGCGAAGGCGGGCGTTCGGCGTTCTCGGTATTGCTGTTCCAGGACATTGCGGTGATTCCTATGCTGGCGCTGATTCCATTACTGGCCTTGCCAGAGTTGATGTCGGTCGCCGGTCAGCACGATGATGGACATGACAGTGCCACCCTGATTTCGCACCTGCCCGGCTGGGCGGGGGCTCTGGTGGTGCTGGGTTCAGTGGCCGGGCTGGTGGTGGCGGGGCGTTATCTCAGTCGCCCGCTGTTCCGCTATGTCGCTTCGTCAGGCCTGCGCGAGGCCTTTACCGCCACGGCACTGATGCTGGTGATCGGTATTGCGGCACTGATGAGTGTGATTGGCCTGTCGCCAGCCCTGGGGACTTTCCTCGCTGGCGTAGTGCTGGCCAACTCTGAATTCCGCCATGAACTGGAGTCGGATATTGAACCTTTCAAAGGTCTTTTGCTGGGCTTGTTCTTTATCACCGTAGGGGCTGGCATCCGCTTTGATATTCTCAATGAAAGTCTGCTGATCATTGTCGGCCTGACCCTGGGGCTGATGGCGCTGAAGTTACTGGTGTTAATGCTGCTGGGAGTGATCTTCCGTATGCGCTCCAGCGATTTCTGGTTGTTTGGCCTGAGCCTCGCTCAGGCCGGTGAGTTCGGTTTTGTGCTGCTGAATTACTCGGTGGCTCAGTCGGTGATTCCGCAGGATTTGTCGCAGATGCTGTCCATGGTGGTGGCGCTGTCGATGTT
>JBPEXS010000615.1:0-1346 GCA_052031325.1 Thalassolituus sp.
GTTTAAGGAGATCTACCATGCCACGCGATAAGATCCGTCTTGTATCCAGTGCCGGTACCGGTCACTTCTACACTACTGACAAGAACAAGCGCACCATGCCAGAAAAGTTCGAGATCAAGAAGTTTGATCCAGTAGTACGCAAGCACGTTATGTACAAAGAAGCTAAGATCAAGTAATTGACCTTGCTTTGAAGAAACCCGCCCAGTGCGGGTTTTTTTGTGCCTGTGTGTTTTGCCCTCATACACCGGTACACTGCCTGCTTCTACGAAGAGCCTCTGTAACCACCATGCCTGAATTACCTGAAGTCGAAACCACCCTGCGCGGCATTGAGCCCTGGCTGAAAGGTCAGGAGATCACCGACATCATCGTGCGCCAGTCGAGCCTGCGCTGGCCGGTAGCGGATGAGATCGGTGAGCTGATCGGTCAGACCATCACCGGTCTGCATCGCCGCTCCAAGTACCTGCTGGTGGACACGCCAGTGGGCAGTGCTATCTGGCATCTGGGTATGTCGGGTTCTCTGCGTCTGGTCGGCCCGGATGACGAGCCTAAGAAGCACGATCACATCGACTGGCATCTGAGTAATGGCAAGGTGTTGCGCTATCACGACCCAAGGCGCTTTGGGGCGCTGTTGTGGCAGGCGCCGGGTGAGGTGTCAGAACACTTCCAACATCTCGGGCCTGAGCCACTGGGGCCGGATTTCACGGATGATCATCTGTTTGAGAAAAGCCGCGGTAAATCGCAGGCGGTGAAAACCTTCATCATGGATGGCCGGGTGGTTGTCGGCGTCGGGAATATCTACGCCAATGAGAGCCTGTTTCTGGCAGGCATACGCCCGCAGACTGCCGCAGGCAAAATCAGTAAAGCCCGCTATCAGCGACTGACACAGATTATCCGAGAGGTACTGGCCGCAGCGATTGCTCAGGGCGGGACGACCTTGCGTGATTTTGTCGGTGGCGACGGCAAGCCGGGTTACTTTGCTCAGCAGCTGTTCGTCTACGGACGTGGCGGCGAGGCCTGTAAAGTCTGTAATGCGACGCTGAAAGAAATCCGCCAGGGGCAGAGAGCGACAGTGTACTGCCCTCAATGTCAGCGCTGAGTAGGCAGCCAGACCTTAAATCAGCCGCTCAGATTTGTGCTGCCGCAGTCGCTCTTTCCGAGGCATTGCCTGACGGGTTCTCTATTTTGAACATGTGCTGGTCAAGGCGGCCAAATACCAGATCCAGTTCCAGCTCCGTTTCCTGACCTCCGGGTAATCCAGAAAGTCTATCCAGAACACTCCGGTATTCAGAATAGGTTACTTCAATCTGCCTGTTACTGCCCTTTGAATCCTGCAGTAAAGACATTAG
>JBPEXS010000616.1:0-2521 GCA_052031325.1 Thalassolituus sp.
TGGTGATGGCCCTGAGCTCAGGTATCTGGATCTGGCTGCTGTCACTGAGCAGTCTGGGAATCTTTCTGGGGAGTATGATGTTTACCCGCTGGCAGAAAGCGGGCATCTGATTGTTTGTAGAGGGCTTTTCACTAAGCCCTTTTGGCAAAGGGCTCTTTTTTGACGGGCCCGTCTCTCAGAGGGCCTCTTCAGGAAACAGGAGAGCTCACTCCCACTCACCGTCCGTTTCATCATCAGCGATTTCGGTGCACACCATTTCACCGCACTTCACACACTTGCCTTCGACAAAGACGATGCCGTTCAGCTCATATTCCACCGGCTCTTTCATGCCCAGGTCGGCTTCCATACAGGCGTTGCACCAGGTCTGGCTGAGGAAGGCTTCCTGATCTTCGGGTTCACGGGCAAAAAAATCACGTTCAATGCGGTCCATAACAGGTCTCAATATCGTTCAGGTTGGAACGCAGTAAACAATAATTAACCCGCTTTGAAAACTGCTTTCCATGGCCAGAGAGTACTGGCCGCAACACTGGCCGCAACAATGAAATGAACCGGACGTTCAACAGACTGTCTTTACAGGATACTATGGCACCTGCAATCTGACCCGGACACACTCATGCTGACTCTGCATCACCTCGAAAACTCCCGTTCTCAACGAATTCTCTGGCTGCTCGAAGAACTGGGGGTCGATTACGAGATCAAACGCTATGAGCGCGACCCGAAAACCAATCTGGCACCTGACAGCCTGAAAGCGATTCATCCACTGGGCAAGTCACCTCTGTTGACCGATGGCGATACCGTGGTCGCGGAGTCTGCGGTGATCATCAATTATCTGATCAATCAGTACGGAGCCAGCAAAGGGCTGATTCCGGGTAGCCGTACCGAAGCAGCACGCCAGAACGAATACTGGCTGCACTATTCCGAGGGCTCGTTGATGCCGTATCTGGTGCTGAGCCTGATCGTCACTAAGATCAAAACCTCGCCCATGCCGTTTTTTGCCAAACCCATTGCCAAGGCCATTGCCAATCAGCTGAGCAAAGGTTTTGTCTCACCGAATGTCATCAGCAATCTCGCCTACATCAATGAACACTTAAGTCAAAACGAGTGGTTTGCCGGCGGGCAGATGACCGGTGCTGACTTTCAGATGAGCTTCCCTCTTGAAGCGGCCTTGACCCGCGCCCCTGCCGATGCACCTCTGAGTCACATCCGCGCCTGGGTTGAAAAGGTTCACAGCCGCCCGGCTTATCAGTCCGCGCTGCAGAAAGGCGGCGAATACGCCTACGCCTGATAAGAAAAACAAGGAGACACCGGTGTTCGGATTTCTGAAAACACACACCCGTCTGATGCTGCTGGCGGTGGTCCTGGCTGGCTGTTCAACCCTGGGACTGACCGCACTGGAAAGTGAAAAACTCTATGGCCCGGTGCAGATTACCGACCATCGCCAACCCTTTAATTCTGATGCAGCCCTGCGCTATCGCGAAGACATCGAGCCGATTCTGAATCAGCGCTGTGTTGTCTGCCACGCCTGTTACGATGCGCCTTGCCAGCTGAAGCTGACCAGCCCGGAAGGCATTATGCGAGGTGCCAATCCTGAGAAAGTCTACCTTGGCACCCGCCTGGCCGCCGCTGAGCCAACGCGGTTAGGGATCGATGCTACAACGACCGAAGGCTGGCGTGAGAAAGGTTTTCATCCTGTTCTTAATGAGCGCACCCCAGAAAAAGAAAACAACCTGGCAAATTCTCTGATATTCCAGTTATTGGCGCAGAAAAAGAACAACCCTCTGCCTAAGGGGGAGATTCTGCCAGATGAATTTAACCTCAGGCTGAATCGCGAGCAGATGTGTCCGACGCGTGAAAAATACGCCGATTATCTGGATGAACACCCGCTCTGGGGCATGCCCTACGCTCTGCCTGCACTGAACGATTCTGAATACATTCAGCTGACCAGCTGGATCAGCGATGGCGCCCCTATGTCTGAGCCAGAACCTCTCAGCCCTGAAATGCAGCAACGGGTTCAGGACTGGGAAACTTACCTGAACGGTGACAGCCTGAAACAGCAACTGGCCAGTCGCTACATGTTTGAGCATCTGTTCCTTGCCAGTCTCTATTTTTCTGACCTGCCATTGTTTGAAGAAAACGCGCCGGAAACGCCTCCTTCGCAATATTTCAAAATGGTTCGCTCTTATACCCCACCTGGTGAACCCATTGATGTGGTCGCCACACGACGTCCTTACGATGACCCTGCGTCAGAACGCCCTGGTACAGAACGTATTTATTACCGCCTGCAGGCCGATACAGAAACCAAGGTTGCCAAGACCCATATGCCGTACCGCCTGAACGAAGAACGCATGAAATGGATGCAGGGGCTGTTTAACACGGATGACTACGAGGTTGTCAGCCTGCCCGGTTACGCTAACGAAGTTGCCTCAAATCCGTTTATTGCCTTTCAGCAGCTCCCGGTAACAGCCCGTTACCGCTTTATGCTGCATGAGGCCGAGTACATTATCCGTGGCTTTATTAAGGG
>JBPEXS010000617.1:0-1779 GCA_052031325.1 Thalassolituus sp.
CCGGCTCCAGAATGATTTCCGGCAGATCATCACCGAAGTCATCTTTCAGGAAGCGGGTGATTTCTTCCGCGTAGGTTTCCAGTGGGTTGGTACGGCTGATGTAATTCGCCGGGAAACCACCACCCAGGTTACACATCTTCAGCTCGATATCGTGCTCTTCCTTCAGACGCTCGAATATCCACTTCACCTTGGCAATGGCCGAGTCCCAGGCACCGATATCACGCTGCTGAGAACCTACATGGAAGGAAATACCATAGGGTTCCAGACCCAGTTCACGGGCCAGTACACACAGTTCCAGTGCCATATCAACGTGACAGCCGAATTTGCGCGACAGCGGCCAGTCAGCGGTCTGCGAACCTTCGGTCAGAATACGCACGAATACGCGCGATCCCGGAGCATTTTCAGCAATACGGCGCATGTCGTCTTCAGAGTCGGAGGCAAACAGGCGCACACCCTTCTCATAGAAGTACTGAATGTCGCGGGCCTTCTTGATGGTGTTGCCATAGCTGAAACGATCAGCGGTAACACCCAGCGCCATGACTTTATCGAGCTCATAGCGCGACGCCACGTCAAAATTACAGCCGCGGTCACGCAGAATGGACAGGACTTCCGGCTCCGGGTTGGCCTTTACGGCATAGTAAGTTTTGGCGTACGGAAAACACTGAATCAGGTGATCTAACTGACGACTGAAGGTCTTGGTGTCGACGATGAGCACAGGGGTTTCCTGCTGGTCAGCGGCGGCTTTGATACGGGCGAAGGTCTCTGTATCGAGGTAGTCTTCAGGTTGTGTCAGCATCAGGATCTCCAAAAATTGACTCAGCCCGGTATGGGCTTAAGAAGTTGCGGAATATAAGCATATTGCGGCGGATGTACAGTGAATTTATCGCTTATTTTTACGTTTTTTCCAGCGACCGCTGTCTTTGTCATAAACACTGGCGCAAAAGACCGTTCAATGACTGACAGTGACGGGGAAATTCAGCTAAGGTTCCGCGTCTGACTCCGATTTTTCTTCCTCAATGACCACCGAACCGGAACCATGCTGAACTTCTTTGAGAGACTCATCAAAGCCTATCCGGCTGAGCCTCCACAACAACCCCCGGCCACACTGTACGCCTTTATCCGCCACTACACACGGGGCATGGAAAAGCCGCTGCTGTTTATGTCGGCGCTGGGTGCCCTGCTGGCGGTGATGGAAGTCAGCCTGTTCGGATTTATGGGCAATCTGGTGGATCTGCTCAATGCCCACACCCCGGACACCCTGTTTGATAAGAAAGGCCTTGAGCTGCTGGGCATGTCACTGCTGGTGCTGATCGGCATGCCGCTGTTTTCCTTTCTGCACGCTGCCATCATTCATCAGACGCTGATGAGCAATTACCCGATGCGCATCCGCTGGCAGTCGCACCGTTATCTGCTTGGTCAGAGCATTGGTTTTTACCAGAACGATTTTGCCGGACGTATCGCCACTAAGGTGATGCAGTCATCACTGGCGGTGCGCGATACCGTCATCAAGCTGATGGATGTGATGGTCTACATCCTGGTGTATTTCACTTCCGTACTGGCACTGATGGCAACCAATGATATCCGCCTGATGATTCCTATGGTGATCTGGCTGGTCGCCTATATCGGCATCATGGTGTCCATGGTGCCTAAGCTGAAGAAGATCTCGACGGACCAGGCCGATGCCCGCAGCACCATGACCGGACGCATCGTCGACAGCTATACCAATATCCAGACGGTGAAACTCTTCTCGCACACCGCGCGTGAAACTGAATATGCACA
>JBPEXS010000618.1:0-1581 GCA_052031325.1 Thalassolituus sp.
TTGAAGAGCAGCTGTCGCGACTGGGTATCCATACTCTGACGGATCTCTGCTTTCATCTGCCGTTCCGCTATGAAGACCGCAGCCGGGTGGTGACTATTGGCGCACTGCGACCCATGCAGCCTGCGGTCATCGAAGGTGTAGTGACCGGAACTAAGGTGGTGTTTGGTCGCCGTCGCAGCATGGTCGTGACCCTGCGTGATGACTCGGGTCAGATCAGTCTGCGCTTTTATCACTTCAGTACGGCACAGAAAAATCAGTTCAGTAACGGCACGCGGGTGCGCTGTTACGGCGAGCCCCGGCGCGGTGTCACAGGGCTGGAAATTTACCATCCGGAATACCAGCTGCCCGACCAGGGGCAGGACGTCCCGACGGAAGACGCGCTCACTCCTGTGTATCCGGCGACGGAGGGGGTAACCCAGCAGCGCTTACGCCTGCTGACCACTCAGTTACTGGAGCTTCTGCGCGAGGACCGGATCGATCTGCCAGAGTTGCTGCCTGAAGCCTGGTGCCGGGAATGGCGTTTACCGGCCCTGAGTGACGCCTTGCTGTTTCTGCATCAGCCGCCACCGGATACCAACCTGGCAGCACTGGCCGAAGGTCATCATCCGGCACAGAAACGTCTGATTCTGGAAGAGCTGCTGGCGCATCAGCTATCCCTGTTCAAACTGCGTTCACAGGTGAAAGCAGAGCAGGCACCCGCGGTGGTAAGTGACCATTCACTGCGTCAGCAACTACTGTCAGCCCTGCCGTTTACTCCTACCTCAGCCCAGCAAAGGGTGACGACAGAAATCACGGAGGATATCCGACAGCCGCACCCTATGCTGCGCCTGGTGCAGGGCGATGTTGGCTCAGGTAAGACATTGGTCGCGGCTCTGGCTGCCTGCGACCTGCTGCAGGCCGGTTATCAGGTGGCGCTGATGGCGCCCACTGAGATACTTGCCGAGCAGCATCTGCGTAACCTTGATCAGTGGTTTGAGCCTCTGGGTATCCGTACCGGCTGGATCAGCGGCAAGCTCAAAGGCAAAGCCCGGGCACAGACCCTGTCAGAAGTCGCCGCCGGACAGACACAGCTGGTGATCGGTACTCACGCCCTGTTTCAGGACGATGTCGAGTTCGCCCGTCTGGGCCTGGTGATTATTGATGAGCAGCATCGCTTCGGCGTACATCAACGACTGGCCCTGAAAGAAAAAGGCGGTGCGGGTCTCGCACCTCATCAGCTGATCATGACCGCCACCCCCATTCCGCGGACTCTGGCCATGAGTGCCTACGCCGATCTGGATACCTCTGTGATTGATGAGCTGCCGCCGGGACGTTCTCCCATCACCACCGTGGCGATCAGCGATCAGCGACGTCACGAGGTGATTGAGCGTGTCCGCAACGCCTGCCGCGATTCAGCGGCGCAGGCGTATTGGGTCTGCACCCTGATCGAAGAGAGCGAGGCACTGCAGTGTCAGGCGGCAGAGAATGCCGCCGAAGAATTGAAAGAATCCCTGCCAGAGCTGCGCATTGGTCTGGTACACGGGCGTATGAAAGCCGCAGAAAAAGCCGCCGTGATGGAAGCGTTCAAATCGCACGCACTGG
>JBPEXS010000619.1:0-2307 GCA_052031325.1 Thalassolituus sp.
CACAAATTCTTTGTAGCGGAACAGAGTTTCAGCCAGATCCGGCTTCGGTGCCGCAGGCGTTGTAACAGCCGGTTTTGGTTCAGCTTTCGGTTTTTCAGCAGCAGCTACCGGCGTTTCTGCAGCTGCAGTCGCTTCTTCTGTTACGACTTCTGTGGTTTCTGCAGACTCACTGACAACGGCAGCCGTAAGGTCACCCTCTGCTTCAATGGCTGCAGCTTCAGAGTCCACGGTGTCCGTTGCTGATGCGTCTGCGACGACAGCAGCTTCCGCCGCCATTGCTTCGTCCACCTGAGCTTCCAGAACTTCAGCGCTGGTGCCCTGCATATTTGCAAGTTCATCATTCTGCAGGCTGACGAGTCGCTCCAGCTTTTCCAGCTGACCTTCCAGGAGCTGCAAACGTTCCGTCAGTTCCGCATTTTCACGACGGCTTTTGTCGAGATTTTCCAGCGCGATGGCAAGATCACCTTCAAGAGCGGTTTCACTGCCACCACCAACTTCAGCCAGACCGCCACTGCGTGCGGCATCTGTCGTGCCGTTGGCCGCGAGCAGGCGCACTTCACCGCTACCGGATTTACGTCCGGACTGAGCATTGTCGGCCGCTTTATCAGTCGCATCCAGCTGCGCAGCGCCAGCACTCCATTCGCTGTTCTGACGTTTGACTTCCGTTGCAGCAACCTGACTGTTAATGGCGCTGACTTCGCTGGCCGTAGGGATATCCAGCACAACATGGGCTTTCAGCTGGTTGATGTTGCCATTCATAAAGGCTGAAGGGTTAGTCTGCTGAATCGCAACCATCATCTGGTGTGGCGTAATGCCCGTACCAGCTGACTGAGCACTGGCAATCGACCAGAGTGTGTCACCGGTACGGACTTTATACTCACCTGCAGCAGCCGGCTGAGACCAGCGCTCGGCAGCAGGGTTTTTATATTCAGGAATCGGACGACGGGCAGGCTGGGCGGGCTTTGGTTGCTGAGCTTCAACGAGTGCAGGTGAAGAGACCAGAGGTTGTACCGTGCTCTCGCTGAAGGTCGGCGGATCAAGCAGAAGCGTATATTCCCGCAGTACCCGGCCCGCAGGCCAGTTCAGCTCAATCAGAAAATTCAGAAATGGCTCATTGACCGCTTCACGGGTGGTGAGCAGCAGTCGGTCACCGTCCAGTTCAAACTTAATGCTTGTCAGAAATTGCGGACGGTCAACGCCAGCGCGTTCGAATTCGTTGTAACTGGCCAGTGCTGCACGAATCTGATCTTCGGTATATTCACCGGTATCCAGAAGATCAATCTCAGCTCTCAGTGGCTGATTAAGTGCAGAGTTCAGAGTCAGCTCGCCCAGCCCGAGTGCAAATACTGTCGGTGCTGCCGAAGACGCTGCCGCCATAAAAAGAAAGTTCGCAACGATGCGCTTCATTATTGCTTCCTTGTTATTCTGTTGGCGGTGAACCGCCTTTGGATTTCTGATGAACGCTTGCTTATCTGACACTCCTGCCCCAGCTTACTTATCAATTCCCTTTATAAGCGTGAGTTAGTATCAAATATAACGTAGCGCAAAGCAACATAAGAGGATTGTAGTGCAAGTACAATTTACTTGAGCGAGAACTACTTAGGTGACATTTCTGCCGCGGAAAATGAAAAATCGGGGCTAAACCCCGATTTTTCTGTAAGCACTGTCCGATTACTGATCGGTATCCAGCAGGATCCGCAGCATACGACGCAGCGGTTCAGCCGCACCCCACAACAGCTGATCACCGACGGTAAAGGCTGAAATATACTCAGGCCCCATGGTCAGCTTGCGGATACGCCCGACAGGAATGGTCAGCGTGCCGGTCACTTTAGCCGGTGTCAGTTCTTTCATGCTGGCTTCACGATCATCCGGGATGACTTTTACCCAGTCATTATGGGCGGCAAGAATGCTTTCAATCTCACTGACCGGCAGATCTTTCTTCAGCTTCAGCGTGATCGCCTGTGAGTGACAACGCATGGCACCAACACGTACACAAAGACCATCCACCGGCACCGGTGAATCACTACGACCCATGATCTTGTTGGCTTCGACCTGGGCTTTCCATTCTTCACGACTCTGGCCAGATTCCAGCTGCGAGTCGATATAAGGAATCAGAGAGCCCGCCAGCGGCACACCGAACTGTTCAGTTGGCAGTGCGTCACTGCGGATAAAGTCGGCCACCTGGCGATCAATGTCCAGAATCGCACTGGCCGGGTCATCCAGTTTATCTTTGACTTCATCACGGATGGCGCCCATCTGAGAAATCAGCTCACGCATGTGACGAGCCCCAGAACCGGAAGCGGCCTG
>JBPEXS010000062.1:0-20271 GCA_052031325.1 Thalassolituus sp.
GCGACCTGCTGGTGCTGTCTAAATTAGAAACCGAGACGCCCCAGAGTCAGGCCCTGGTGAATGTTCCGGCCATGCTGAAGCAGATCACAGAAGAAGCCAGAGCCGTATCCGGAGGTCGACACGACATTCAGCTGCAGCTGGACAGCAAAGAAGGACTACGTGGCTTTGAACATGAACTGCGCAGTGCCTTTACCAACCTGGTAGTGAACGCCGTAAAGTACACCCAGGAGGGCGGACGAATTCAGGTCGCCTGGACACAGGAAGGCGATGAGCTGGTGTTCAGTGTGACTGACAATGGCATCGGGATTGATGAGCGCCATATCCCACGTCTGACCGAACGCTTTTACCGGGCTGATCCCAGCCGCAGCAAAGAAACCGGCGGCACCGGCCTCGGCCTGGCCATCGTCAAACACGTACTGCTGAGACATGATGCCGCACTGGAGGTGGAAAGCCGGGTGGGTAAAGGCAGCCGCTTCAGCGCCCGTTTTGTGCTCAGCCACTGAAACCTGCCTTCAAATACGGAGCGCTGATCAGCTACGGCTGGCGGGCGTTGGGCCACCCAGCGGCAGACGCTCGATACGCATCAGTGTGGCACCGATCACCGCCGCCGGCATCACAAACCAGTTCACCAGCGGTATGGTCAGCAGCACCGAAACCAGCAAGCCAAAGCCCATCACCGTCAGCAGATCGCCCCCCATGGCCTCACGCACTTCACGGAAAGGTCGGGCGTGGTTGTCGAATGAATAGTCGGCGTACTGAACGGCCATCATCCAGCCACCAAAGAGAATCCACAACAGCGGAGCGGCCAGCCCCAGAAGCGGAATAAAGCCGAGAATGAAGATACCCAGATAACGCGGCAGGTAGTACATGAGCTTGGTGATTTCCCGGCCCAGAGTCCGCCAGGTCATGCTCCACAGGGACTCATCCGGGATCACACCGCCTTGCTGTAGCTCCACCTTTTCAGCCAGCAGGCCATTCAGTGGGCCAGCAATGATCATCAGCACCGTACTGAAAAAATAAGCGGTAGCCACCACAAAGGTAATCACGGCCAGTGGCATCAGAATCCAGTACAGGAAGCTCAGCCAGCTTGGCAGCCAGTCATTGAGCAGGCCAATCCACTCATCAACTTTCATGATGCCCCAGACACTGAAGGTGCCCATCACAATAAAGTTCAGCAGCAGAGGCAGTGCCACATAAGGACGCAGTCCGGGTTTGCTCAGGCTCTGAAAGCCCCGGATAACATACTGCATTCCTGTCATCAGATTACCGCGCATGGATTCTCCCGTGCATCGCGAAAAAGGGTTTTATACAATCCCAGCCTTTTGCTGATCAGAGCCGATTATGACCCCTGAGCGTTATGAACGCATCCGCCAGACGCTGGATTGCCGACAGCCGGATCTTACCGTGATCACGGATGAAGTCTACAAACCCCACAACCTGTCGGCGATTGCCCGGACCTGTGACGCCGTGGGCATCCCCGAGATTCACTGTGTGTGGCCGCGGCATAAATACCGGCTCAAAACTTCTTCGACGGCCGGATCGGCAGAATGGTTGGAAGTGCAGACGCACGCCGATATTGCCACCGGCATTCAGCACCTGAAAAACAAAGGTATGAAGGTCGTAGCAGCCCACCTGACTGACCGCGCCATCAATTACCGCGATTACGATTTTACCCAGCCAACGGCTTTGTTAATGGGCACAGAAAAAGAAGGTGTCAGTGATATTGCGTCAGACATGGCCGATGAGCATCTGATCATCCCTATGCGTGGCATGGTGCATTCATTCAATGTCTCGGTAGCGGCTGCCATCATACTCAACGAAGCCCACCATCAGAGAGAGCAGGCGGGTCTTTATCAGCACAACCGCTTGCCTGAGGCCTGGTATCAGCGGCTGTTGTTCGAGTGGTGTCAGCCAACGATTGCCCGGCTCTGCCGCGACGCAAATATGTCGTATCCTGCCTTACGCGAAGACGGTGAGCTGGCCGACCCGCAGGCCTTCTCTGAAGACTACAACCTCCGGGTCAGCGGCTGAAACAGAGTTATTCAAAGGTGAAGAGAAATATCTCATAAGCTTGTGAGATATCTCTCACACAAGCGTAGGTAATGTCACTAAATATTGCTGGTTCCGTCTGAAAATCGCCTTTGTGTTAATTTAACGCACTGTTTTTAAAGTGATTTGTTGTTGTGATGCATTTTTTTGGCATATTGCGTCATATTCTGTCACAGCAGATTTACCAGGATTTGATATCTTGTTTATAAGGGATTGCCAAGGATGACCCGGCCAGGAGGCCGACATGGACGAGCGAAAGGATCGCAGTCACGGATGATCTCATTTGCAGGATGCTACAGGGAGTAACTCCTACCAGGATGGTATAGGGTGCTGTGGTGGTCTGAACAGGATGTTCAGACCATCCACTTTATCTGCCATCCGGATGTCTTCCATTCGTAAGCCCTCGCCAGGCAACTCACATTTCCAAGTTCTGAATTCCCCTCGCTTCTCCGAGTTTTCGCAAAACATAACCTGTCTAAACGATTTCTGAACAATAGATCACCATAACTTTACAGTCAGTCCTCCCGCACGCTGCTATCTTTCATTTTCAAGCTATCTATGGGGATGAAGGTATGGCAGAAACGCCAGTTCAGTACCGCCTTGGTCAGATATTAATTAATAAGAAGCTGATCACTCAGGAAGACCTGCAACATGCACTGGCTTTCCAGGAGCTGCACGACTGTAAATTGGGTGAAGCGCTGGTCGCGATGGGGCTCATCAGCCAGACGCGGTTGCGTCGTGCCCTGAACCAGCAGCGCTGGATGCGCAACTGCGCCACCTGTATTGCTCTGCTGGCGCCAGTCTCTTTCTCTTACGCGTTTGAACCTGTTCAGTACACCAGCTCGATGCAGACTGAGGACTTCCCGGATTACGGATTGCCGCGGAGTAATCCGTATGCGCAGGATAATAATTACGTAGGGCAGATGGTGGCAGCTGCCTGGTCATTGTACCGGGGACAACCCGAGGAAGGTGAGTGGCGCTACAGCGTAGGCCGTACCCAGGATAAAAAAGGCTATGAGGTCAGTGTCAGTCTGCATTTCTGAGACTGAGCGCATAAAACTGGCCGGCAATGACCCGGAATCATTACCAGGTGCTCAGAAACGACAAAGGCCCGTTGGTTATCCAACGGGCCTTTGTGCTAAATAATGGTGCCGGCACCAAGAGTCGAACTCGGGACCTACTGATTACAAGTCAGTTGCTCTACCGACTGAGCTATACCGGCTAAGTGGGCGCAGATATTACTCAGGCAGTTTCTCTCAGTCAACCTCTTTTATGCACGCTAACTCATTGATCATATTCATCATGTTTCTTTCGGGCCTAATGGGGCAAAATACGCCCTCCCGGCAATTGTCGGTTGTTTTTCCGAATGTGATACAGGCGGTTTGAGTGTTTCAGAGTGCATTACAGAGTGAGATCGTGCGTGTCGGTCTCATCACAGGTACCGGTGCCCTGATTGGCTGGACCATTGATATGCCCATGCCGGGCCTGCTGGTGGGTCTGGCGTGTTCGCAACTGGTCAGTATGAAACTGGCTGCGGATTTCTTCCGCTGGACAGAGTCGTCGCGCAATACTCCGGTTGAAAACGGTTTAATTGGTTATGCCACAGACCGTCTGATCCGCAATGAGCGTCGTCTGAAAAGGCGTATTGAAGAGCTCAAGCATCAGTTGCGCCGGTACGCCGATGGTATTGAGGCTCTGGAAGACGGCGTGATCACCCTGACCAGCACGGGCAATATCAACACTTACAACTCTGCGGCGCAGCGAATGTTCCGCCTGTATCCCGATGATATTGGCCAGCATGTGAACAACCTGATCCGTGCCCCTCTGTTTGTGCAGTATTTCAATAAGGGTGATTTCACTAAGGCTCTGCAGTTTGATCTGCGCTCTGCGACGTACCTGGTGCAGATTTCTGAATTCGGCGCAGAGCAGAAAGTCATGCTGATCCGCGATATCACTGAGCGTCGCCGCGTCGAAGTCATGCGTAAGCATTTTGTGGCGGATGTCTCACACGAACTGCGCACGCCACTGACCGTGATCAATGGCTATCTGGAGATGCTGCAGGATGCCGAAGTGCCTCAGCCAGTCAACCGTGCGCTTGATCAGATGCTGTCGCAGAGTCAGCGCATGACTCTGCTGGTCAATGATCTGATTGAGCTTTCCCGTCTGGAAAGTGCCAGCACTGAGCGTCCTGGTGAGTGGTTCAATCTGCGTGAGATCTGTCAGCAGACCATCGCGCAGCTGCAGAACTTCCGTGAGGGTGGGATACTGACCCTGAAAGACAGTGAAGAGGTTGAGGTCGAAGGTTATCCCGATGAGATGCGCACCGTGCTTCTGAACCTGCTCACCAATGCGCTTAAATACGGTGGTGATGGTGAGGTCAGCCTGCGCCTGCAGCGCACTCAACGTGGTCTCAGGGTGTCTGTGACGGATCATGGGCCGGGGATTCCGGCAGAGCATATTGGTCGTCTGACCGAGCGTTTTTACCGTGTTGATAACTCGCGGGACTCTGAAACCGGAGGTTCGGGGCTGGGCCTGGCTATTGTCAAGCACGCACTGGAACACCTGGACTCTGAGATTCACATCGAATCGACGCCAGGTGCTGGCAGTACCTTCTCCTTTGTGGTGCCGGAATACCGTATCCGCTGAGTCGTATTTCTATCTATTTCTGCTTCTGGGTTTTGCTACCGGAGTGGAATTAATCTTCTGTTAATCTTCATTTCAGGTGCTTTTCAGTCTTCCTCATTACTCTGGAGCCTCTACTCAGGAGGTAAAAGATGACTGTTTTGAAAAGCACCCTTGTTGCAACGTCTCTGTTGATTCCGGCCATTGCTCTGGCTGGCAATGCATCCGGCAAATCCGTTTCCGATGAAGTGATCGCTGAGCAGCGCGCCAATCTGGATGCCAACACCGCAGGCCAGGGGTTTGGCCCGCAGTCGCCTCGGGATATTGATCAGATTTACGGTGAGAACACCAATATGTTCCAGCCTGCGCCTGCAGCGTCTGAGATGAATCTGTGTAACATCCACTTCCACGTCGGTGCAGAGCATAAAGGTGGGGAGTTTACGACTTACGCTGGTAACGGTGATGGCCTGGGTCACGGCACGGGCTACCTGTATGACGGTGAGCTGAGTAAGAAGCAGCTTAAACCTGCCAAAGGTAAGGTCTGCGCGCCGAAAGGTAAGGGGCTGGTACCGGGCGACACCATCGAAGTTCACTTTGTGCATACCACTTCACAGATTGTTCCGGGCCCGACTCTGGGCGCTTGCCTGTCGGAAAGCATCATGAACCCTCAGCTGCGTGTTGAAGCTCAGGTGATCGTCCTTGCCAATGATGAAACAGCGCTGGATTTCACTGAGATGGCAAAGGTCGAAAATGTGAATGGTTATTATCAGGCACCAAACATCCCGACCAATACCGGTGAGCCGGTACAGTACGCCGGTTCGACCACTGGGCCTTCGTACAATGAAAAAGGCTCACCACTGCAGGTGAGCTGGAGTGTTCGACCTGAAGTTGCCGTCGTGGACATCGATTCCGTAGCTGCCTGGTGTGAAGACAACCAGTTCGATGAAGATCATGCTCACGCGGTGCGTAATCTGGTCCTGAACCCCCAACTGCTGTCTGACATTCAGTAAGGACGTACTGAGTACTCAGCAGACTGAGCAGCCGCTGTCACAGCAATTCACAGCACCCTATGCCGCTCTCTCCCGGTATACCTGAAAGGTTGCCGGATCAGGGTTACTGGCTGGCAACCGTCAGCCGGTAACCATTCCCTCTCAATGTCTCGATGACGAGGTCATCGGTAAACGCCAGCTTCTGCCGTACGCGGCTGATATACACTTCGACGATATTGGTCATCGGATCTTTTTCTGACTGCCAGACCCGGTTAAGAATGCGTTCGCGGCTGAGTACCTTACCGGCATTTTCTGCAAAATACTCCAGTACATCGTATTCAAGGCGTGTCAGCTGCAACTCGCCATTGGGGTGTTTCACCACCCGCTCATCGAGGATCAGGGTCAGGGGGCCGCATTGCAGCTGGTCACTGCTGTCTGAGTTACCGGGTTGAGCACGACGCCCCAGTGCCTGCACGCGGGCCAGCAACTCCTCAAAATCAAACGGCTTACACAGATAATCATCCGCACCCTGACGCAGACCGTCGACGCGGTCGCTGATGTCATCCATGGCGGTGAGCAACAGAATCATGGGTGGAGAGGGCAGCCGTTTGATGCTTTGCAGCAGAACCAGGCTGTCAGTATCACCGAACATACGGTCAAGAACCGCAACCTGAGGCGATTCAAGGCTGATGGTGGCAATCAGGTTGTGCACGTCGTTCTCGGCGATGACGTCAAAACCCTCGGATTCGAGCCCCCGTTTCAGAAAGCTCAGCAGAGGCAGTTCATCGTCGGCGATCAGGAGTTTCATGCCGTTACCTGCCTTGGGAGTGTCAGTGTAAACACAGAGCCCTGTCCCTGTTCGGACTCTGCACTGATTTTACCCCGGTGCGCTTCAGCCAGGGCGCGGGCGATGGACAGCCCCAGTCCAGCCCCTTCGGTTTTTGGCCTGAAGCGCACAAAGCGCTCAAAAATGTACTGCAGATCCGCCGGTGATATACCGCAGCCATGGTCAACGACCTGGATGGTGACCTGTTCCTGTGTCGCATTCAGGAGGATCTCTACGGAGGCATCCGGGTCAGAATAGCGGGTGGCATTGTCCATCAGGATGGTGATGATCTGGCGCAGACGCTGTTCGTCAGCGTCCAGGATCAGAGGCGCAGCTTCGATGTTACCTGTTTCCAGGAGGATTTTGCGCAGCGGCAGTTTACGCTGCCAGTATTCGACCATGCTTTCGAGCATAGCGGTGACATCCACCTCTTCGCGGAACAGCCGCAGCTGGTTGATCTCAGCCCGCGCCAGTAACAGCAGGTCATCAACCAGAATACTCAGACTGACCACCTGATCCAGCACCGTCTGCAGCGCCGTACGGTAGTCCTGGGTATCGGGTTGATTCTGACGCAGAGTCACCTGAGCCTCGCCACGGATGATGGTCAGTGGCGTGCGCAGCTCGTGCGAGATATCGGCAATAAACTGTTTCCGGCGTGAATCAATCAGCGTCAGCTGGTGGTTAGCTTCGGTCAGTTCAGAGGTACGTTGATCGACTTCATACTGCAGCTGATCACGCATCAGGGCTTCCTGCTTTTTGTGTTCGGCCAGCTGTCCGGCGAGCTGGTTCAGAGACTTCACCAGAGTATGAAACTCCTGATCGAGATTCTCTGGCAGACGGAACTGATAGTTTCCCGAGGCAATGATCTGGGTGCCACTGCCGATCAGCATCAGCGGCTGATAGAGCTGGTTGAACAGCCAGAAACAGCCAAACACGATGAAAGGACCGACCAGAACACAGAGAATGATACTGAACCAGACAATGGCGGAGTTCAGCGCATCGATACGTGAATTGGTGGCGGATACCACCTTGCTCTGCCGCGATACTGCGGCATTGATCGCTTCGCGGAACTTGATATCAATGGTGTATTCCAGCAGACGTTGTACCCGCGCCTGCTGGCGCAGCGGGGTGGAATCGTTCATGGCGATGATGGCGTTGAACTCAGTGATGATCTCTTCAATCAGCATCTGCAGTTCATCGGTGTCTTCGACACTGCCCTGGGTGATGTCAGGGCCCAGTTCATTGCGCTGGCGTACCTCCAGCTCACGGATGACCTGCAGCGACTGTTCAATCAGCTGCTGTTTATTACGCACGATGGCCTGGTTGGCGTTACGGCCAAAAATCAGTTCGTCGGTTAACTGCTTAAACAGGCGGTAGGAAATACTGGACAGCATCTGATGCTCAGACAGCAGCGACTGAGCGGTGACGCTCTGACGCAGGTTTTCTTTGGTGATCCAGGCGGAAACCGCAACCCCGGTCAGAGCAATGATCAGTACGGCCGCGGAGATAAAGCCAAACAGGAACAACTTATTCTTGTACATACGATCCGCCGGCGTTTCGGGCATCAGAAGTGGATGGACAGCCAGGGATCTGACTCAGAGTGTGGGCAGATGATAAAAGAAACCACGCAACCACGAAAGCTGGGGGTCATGAGGCCAGGGCAGAGACAGGGAGCAGAGAAGCAGGGTTGTCGGGAGCAGGGTTGTCGGGAGCAGGGTAGGCGGAAGCTGCTTGCCCCGGAATAAAAAAGCCCCCGACGGCAGTGCTGTCAGGGGCTCGATTCAGGTCATAAGACTCAGATCAGAACTTGAGTTCCATACCCGCGCCGTAAACCTGCATGCCAGAAGAGTCGGCATCGTTTTCATAGGTTGAACCGTAAACGAAGGTCTTGGCGGTTTTGCTCAGCTTGTAGTCAGCGCCCAGAGTGATCTGAGTAGCACCTTCGGCTTTGATGTCAGAGGCAGCGTACTGGGCTTTCAGAGTCACAACACTGACCGGTGCCGCAACAGAGACCATCATGCCGTCGTTGCTTTCGCCATTGTCGTCTTCGGTTTCCCACAGAGCACCGATGGTGACTGCGTCAGCTTTGAACTGACCGGTAATGCGCTGGGCAGTGATACCTTCACCTTCAACGTCAGCATCGTAGGCGTAAGCAACGTAGATGGCATCACGCTTATACACGGCAGAAGCAGACAGACCGTTGTTGGTGTCTTCATCTTCACCGTTGATGTGATCCAGAGTCAGAACCAGGCCGCTCAGGCTTGGAGACGCGTAACGCACAACGTTCTTAACGCGGTTTTCACTGTTAGTAACGGTGTTCTTGATGTCGCCGTACAGGTCGTTGAACACGTCAACTTTACCCTGAGAGGCTTTCAGTGCAGAGTCGAAAACACCCGCCTGAACCGTACCGAAGCCACCTTTCACACCCAGGAAGGTATTACGCTGTTTGAATACGTCACCGTCGCCATCAACGTCGATTTCGTATTCAGCCTGATAAATGGCGGTCAGCTCATCATTGATGGCGACTTTACCTTTCAGACCCAGACGGGATGCGTTGGAGTTCAGCTCGCTGTAGCTGCCAGCGTCTTCCTGCTGAATGAACTCCTGGGTCACGTTCATTTTGCCGTAGAACGTCGGCAGTTCGATTTCAACAGTCTCAGCCTGTGCAGAGATAGCAGCGGTGGCAATAGCCAGGGAAAGTACAGTTTTTTTCATCGTCGTTATCCAATCTGTGGTTATGAGCGGGTGACCTCTGCGGGCCCGGTCGGCTGAAAGATTAAAGTAATCTTACAGAGCGGTGACGATTATGTTTCCAGAATATGACAGTAATATTACAGAGTGACATATTTCTTTCATCTTTCTGTCATAAAGATCGATCACCTCAATCACAATCCGCGGAACTGCCTCATAAGCGGTGCCCAAGAAGCGTAGCAGGTCTTTGTGAAATTGCGTTGATGATTACAGGTCAGAAGGGAAAAGTGTGAACCGGGCCAGGGGAGGAGGGGTGGCCCGGTCAGAACCGGTAAGACCGGGCTTCAGTGTCGGCTCAGTCTTCCTGTTGAGCCGCTTCTTCGATTTCGGTCAGTGAGCTGTGACGTACATCGTGACCGCTGACCAGGTAGATTACCTGCTCAGAAATATTACGAGCATGATCACCGATGCGTTCGATAGCACGCAGAATCCAGACAATATTGATGGCCTGACCGATGGAGCGAGGATCTTCCATCATATAGGTGATCAGTTCGCGCAGCGCCGACGCGTACTGGCGGTCAACCAGTTTGTCGTTACGCACCACATCAACCGCACCATGAATATCGTGACGGGCAAAGGCATCCAGAGCGCCGGAAATCATTTTGCTGACTTCTTCGCCCATGTAACGCACGGACTGCTGACAGATGTGCGAGTTGCTGACATCGGTCACTTCCAGTGCGTGGATGGCGATTTTAGAGGCTTCGTCACCAATGCGCTCCAGGTCACGTACAACCCGGGAAACCGCCAGCACCATACGCAGGTCTGAGGCCGCTGGCTGACGACGCACGAGAATCTGGGTGCACTCATGATCGATGGTGACTTCGGCTTTATCCACTTCGTCTTCACGGCGGATCACTTCATCAGCGAGCTTGGTATCGCCGGTACAGATGGCTTTCACGGCCTGAGTCACCTGGCGCTCGACCAGACCACCCATGCTCATCATGTGATTGCGGATGCCTTCCAGGTCAGCGTTAAACTGTCCGGAGATATGCTGGTCAAAATTCATTTCCATTGTTAACTCCTCAGGGATTAACCAAAGCGACCGGTGATGTAGGCTTCTGTCAGCTGGTGCTCAGGTGTAGTGAATACCATATCAGTATTATTTACCTCAATCAGCTGGCCCAGATGAAAGTATGCGGTTCTCTGGGACACACGGGCGGCCTGTTGCATAGAGTGCGTAACGATTGCGATGGTGTAGTTCTCACGCAGTTCGTCAATCAGCTCTTCAATTTTAGCAGTTGCAATCGGGTCCAGCGCAGAACAGGGCTCATCCATCAGAATTACCTCGGGTTCCACCGCGATGGTCCGCGCAATACACAGGCGCTGCTGCTGACCACCGGACAGACCGGTACCCGGAGCCTGCAGGCGATCCTTAACCTCATTCCACAGGCCCGCGCGCTGCAGGCTGCGCTCAACGATTTCATCCAGATCCACACGTGACGTCGCCAGACCATGAATACGTGGGCCATAGGCAATGTTGTCGTAAATGGATTTCGGAAACGGATTAGGCTTCTGGAACACCATACCGACGGTGGCACGCAGAGGCACCACATCGACTTTTGAGTCATAGATGTTGTCGCCATCCAGCAGAATCTCGCCGGTGACACGGCAGATGTCGATGGTGTCGTTCATGCGGTTCAGGGTACGCAGGAAGGTCGATTTACCACAACCGGACGGACCGATCAGGGCGATCACCTCGTTGGAACCGATGTCCAGGCTGACATCAAAAATCGCCTGCTTGTCACCGTAGAACACACCCACGTCACGGGCGCTCAGTTTCGGGCTGTCACAGAAGGGGGTGCCGACTGTCTTGTGGTTTTCAATAATACTCATAGCAGTAATCCGGAAATCTCAAAAATTCAGTCAGTCTGTTACCAGCGGCGCTCAAGGCGACGACGCAGCATCACAGCGGCGGTGTTCATCACAATCAGGAAGCCGAGCAGAACCATAATGGCGCCGGAGGTACGTTCGGTGAAGGCACGCTCAGGGCTGTCAGACCAGAGGAAGATCTGCACTGGCAGTACCGTCGACGGGTCATTGATAAAGCCCGGTACATCGACCACAAAGGCGATCATACCAATCATCAGCAGAGGAGCGGTTTCACCCAGTGCCTGTGCCATACCAATGATGGTACCGGTCAGCATACCCGGCAGGGCCAGTGGCAGCACATGGTGGAAAACCACCTGCATTTTCGAGGCACCCAGGCCCAGAGCCGCTTCACGGATGGATGGCGGCACGGCCTTGATGGCGGCCCGGCCAGAGATAATGATGGTCGGCAGGGTCATCAGGGTGAGCACCAGACCACCCACCAGTGGGGTGGAGCGCGACACGCCAAAGACATTGATAAAGATCGCCAGACCCAGCAGACCAAAGGTGATCGACGGAACCGCAGCGAGGTTATTGATGTTGATTTCAACCAGCTCAGTAAGGCGGTTTTTCGGGGCAAACTCTTCCAGGTAAATCGCCGCAGATACACCAATCGGGAACGACAGCAGGAAGGTCACCAGTAAGGTCAGGAAGGTGCCCTTGATGGCACCACGGATACCGGCAAGCTCTGGCTCACGCGAATCACCGTTGGTGAAAAACAGGGTGTTGAAGGTGCCGTGCAGATTGCCGGAATCCACCCAGTCGTTCAGCCACGTCAGTTGCTGCTCACTGAAGCGCAGCGCCTCATTCTCAGTGCCACGGTCGTGCTTGTACCACTGGTCGACGTCGTCATCCATCACCAGGTTCAGCGTTATTTTGCTTCCCAGAATCGACGGATCGGCCAGTACCTGATCCTGCAGCTGCCACGCAGCACCGACAGAAACCATGCCGTACAGTGCACGGCGTTCTTTACGGCCAGAGGGCTTGTAGGTCTCTTTCAGATAATTCTTGATCAGGCCTTCGTAGTTGGCGTTCATCAGCGCCTGCTCGTCGGAGTCAGGCGTTACCCCCAGATACTCAGTATCCAGGGTGATTTCAGCGGTCATTACCGTCTGACTGAAGGCCGAGAAACCTTTCGAGAAAATGTTACCGAACAACAGCACCAGACACAGCAGGCCGAAAAGAACGGACAGCAGGCCATAGGTGCGGAAGCGGGACTCAGACGCACGGCGCTTGGCCATGCTCTTTTCAACTTTTTGGCGGGTGGTCATGGACATAGTGATATCAGTCGTACTGCTCCCGGTATTTCTGCACGATCTTCAGTGCGACAAAGTTCAGCGCCAGAGTCACGACGAACAGCACCAGACCCAGCGCGAAGGCGGCGAGCGTCTTCGGTGAATCGAACTCCTGGTCACCGACCAGCAGAGTGACAATCTGTACCGTCACTGTGGTGACACTGTCGAGCGGATTGGCGGTGAGGTTGGCGGCCAGACCGGCAGCCATGGCGACAATCATGGTTTCACCAATGGCACGGGAAACGGCCAGCATGACGGCACCGACGATGCCAGGCAGCGCCGCAGGAATCACCACCTGACGGATGGTTTCGCTGCGGGTGGCACCCAGGCCGTAACTGCCATCACGCAGCGACTGGGGTACCGCGTTGATCACGTCATCAGACAGAGACGATACGAAAGGAATGATCATAATGCCCATCACCAGACCGGCGGCCAGAGCACTTTCTGATGAGACATCCAGGCCTACAGACTCACCCAGACCACGGATGATCGGCGCCACCGTCAGGGCGGCGAAGAATCCGTACACCACCGTCGGGATACCGGCGAGAATTTCCAGCGCCGGCTTGGCCAGCTGGCGGATTTTCGGGGTGGCGTATTCAGAAAGATAAATCGCTGCCATCAGCCCCACAGGTACGGCGATGGCCATCGCAATGGCTGAAATCAGCAGAGTACCGGTAAACAGCGGTACAGCACCGAAGCTGCCGGATGAACCTGACTGATCCGCACGCAGGGCCACCTGAGGTGACCAGCTGGTACCGAACAGGAACTCGGTCACGGGTACTTTCTGGAAGAACAGCATGGCTTCAAACACCACGCTGGCGAGAATGCCCAGGGTGGTCAGAACCGCCACGGCGGAGCTTGAGAACAGCAGGATGCGGACGATGGACTCAACTTCACCGCGGGCGCGTAGCTGTGGCTGAATACGACGCCAGGTCAGACCGGCACCGAGCAGCAGCAGGGCGGCGACCACGCCTCCGCGCAGCAGAGCAAGACGCGACTCCAGAGCCTGGAGGTGAGCCGCGACACTGCTGAGCTCACCTTCTTCCATCAGGCTGGTGTCTTTGGCCAGGTTATAAACCTTAGACAGGGCCAGACGGATCTCGGCTTCGCCAGCGGTACGGATGGCCTCCGGCAGCTGCGCGGTGAGAATCGCATCAATCACCCGGGGCTCCAGCAGGGCCCACAATAACAGGATCAGTAATGGCGGCAGCGTGGTCCAGAGAGACACCAGAGCGCCGTAGTGAGTAGCCAGGGAGTGCATTTTGATGCCCTGGCTGCTGAGGGACCGGGCACGGTTACGACCGAGAAGATAAGCTCCTCCCAGGGCAACGAACACGGCGATCAACAAGGTACTGTAGGTCATGTCGGGTCGTCAGTTAGGGCCTGTCATCTGTTTGCGCAGACAAACCTTGGTGAATTTTTAACGCGCAAAGGCCGGTGCAGTTGCACCGGCCTTTTCTGGAATCCCGGGGGGACTCCTTTCTTACTTGGCGGAGATTGTCTTCAGATTTGCGACAGTATCAACCACTTTTTTGTATTCACCCTCAGTCATCGGGATCATACCTTTGTCGGCGAGGTAGCCGTCTTCACCCATGGCTTTCTCAGAAGTGAACTCAGCCAGGTACTCTTTGATGCCCGGAATCACGCCAACGTGCGCCTTTTTCACGTAGAAATACAGTGAACGGCTGACCGGGTAAGAACCGTCAGAGATCGCATCAAACGTCGGCTCCTGACCTTCAACTACAGAACCGTGAACTTTGTCAGCGTTCTGCTCGAGGAAGCTGTAGCCGAAGATGCCCAGAGCGTCAGGGTTCGCAACCAGTTTCTGTACGATCAGGTTGTCGTTTTCACCGGCTTCGATGTAACCACCGTCTTCACGCAGACCGTGACATACGGCTTTGTACTTGCTCTTGTCCGCTTTTTTCATGTCAGCGATGAATGGGAACTTCTTACAGCCACCTTCCATTGCCAGTTCAACGAATGCATCACGGGTACCGGACGTTGGCGGTGGACCCAGAACTTCAATTTTTTTCGCTGGCAGAGTCGGGTTAACGTCTTTCCAGGTTTTGTACGGGTTTTCGATCAGAGTATCGGTACCGTCGGTGTTCGGAACCATCTTGGCCAGTGCCAGGAAGATGTCTTTACGGGTCAGTTCGTACTTAGGTGCATCGTTGCTGCCAGCCAGAACGATACCGTCATAACCCACCATAACTTCAACGATGTCTTTTACACCGTTAGAAGCACAGAGTTCGATCTCAGAGGATTTGATCGCACGGGATGCGTTAGTGATGTCCGGAGTGGCTTCGCCAACACCCTGGCAGAACAGCTTCATGCCGCCGCCGGAACCGGTAGATTCGACTTTGGGCGTCGGGAAGTTCGTAGACTTACCAAAACGCTCGGCAACAACCGTTGAGAAAGGGTAAACAGTAGAAGAACCAACGATGCTGATGTAATCACGTTCAGCGTGGGCGTTCATGCCCGCAACAGAGGCCAGCAGAGCTGCACCGGTAAGAAGAACTTTTTTCATGAGTATTCCTATGCTAACAACAGGCTGACAGGTATTGCCTTCCTGAGATGGGGCTCATTATTGGGTCGCTATGTTACAGAAATATGACAGCAGGCTGAAATATTACATTAATGTGTCGGTTTTATTGCAGATGACCCACCTGTCAGGGGCCGCTATAATCCGCGCTCGCCTGAGCTGAGCACCCTGAGCATGCAGTCCCTGATACGTACTCTCGAGTCCCTGACCCGACTGACCGGCCAAACCGTCAGCTGGTTATCCTTGTTGATGGTGCTGGCGACCTGTGCAGTGGTGGTGCTGCGTTATGTGTTTTCCATGCCGTCTGTGGCCTTGCAGGAAAGTGTGATGTACCTGCACGCGTCGCTGTTTATGCTGGGCGCAGCCTACACCTGGCAGCAGGGCGGCCATGTGCGGGTCGATATCTTTTATCAGAACTTCAGCGTCCAGCAGCAGTTGTGGATCGAGCGACTGGGGATTGTGCTGCTGGTCATGCCTTTCTGTCTGTTTCTGCTCTGGGTCAGCTGGACCTACGTCGGCAACGCCTGGGGCATCCGCGAGAAATCTCAGGAGGCGTCAGGCCTGCCGCTGGTGTACCTGCTGAAAACCCTGATTCTGCTGTTACCTGTGACTTTATTGTTACAGGGAGTGGCCGAGCTGCTGAAAACCCTGAGTCGCCAGACGTCGACCACGGAGTCTGACCATGGCTGAGTGGATGCCGCTGATTCTGTTTCTGGTGATCTGTCTGGTGTTGATGCTGGGCTTTCCGGTGGCATTTACCCTGGGGGGCGTGTCGCTGCTGTTTGCCGGAATCGGCCTGCTGACCAATACCTTTGATCCGGCCTTCCTGCAGGCCATGCCCAACCGCCTGTTCGGCATCATGAGTAATCAGATTCTGATTGCCGTGCCCCTGTTTGTGTTTATGGGCGTGATGCTGGAGAAATCCCGCATCGCCGAACGTCTGCTGCGCAGTCTCGGTCTGTTGTTCGGGCCAATGCGCGGTGGCCTGAGTCTGGCGGTCATTCTTGTGGGGGCTTTGCTGGCCGCCTCAACCGGCATTGTCGGTGCGACTGTGGTGACCATGGGTCTGATTTCACTGCCGACCATGCTGAAGAACGGTTACAGTCCAGCGCTGGCAGGCGGGACCATCTGTGCCACAGGCACCCTGGGGCAGATCATCCCACCGTCGACGGCGCTGATCATTCTCGGTGAAGTGCTGTCGAGTGCGTATCAGAAGTCCCAGCTGGACATGGGCATCTTCTCGCCAGAGACGGTCTCGGTGGCCGATCTGTTTGTCGGTGCCGTCGTACCGGGTGTCCTGCTGGTTCTGGCTTATATGCTCTACATCGCCTTGGTGGCGCTGTTCCGCCCGGCGGCAGCACCGGCTGTGGCAGACCGCGAACCTCTGTCAGCGGCGCTGATACTGGATCTGGCTCAGGGGCTGCTGCCGCCACTGCTGCTGATTGTGGTGGTATTGGGCGCCATTCTGACCGGTAAAGCCACACCGACCGAAGCGGCCGGACTGGGGGCTGCCGGTGCTCTGATTCTCGCAGCTCTTTATGGGCAACTGAGCCTGACCCGCCTGAAAGAGACCATGGACAGCACCCTCAAAGTCACCAGTATGGTGTTTATGATCTTTATCGGGGCGGCACTCTTCTCACTGGTGTTCCGTGGTTTTGGCGGTGAAGAACTGGTGCAGTCAGTGTTTGAAAGTCTGCCGGGTGGCGTCTTTACCGCCGTACTTGTGGTGATGGTGGTGATCTTCCTGCTGGGCTTTATTCTCGACTTCATCGAGATCACCTTTGTGGTGGTGCCCATCGTTGCCCCCGTGCTGCTGTCGATGGGTGTCGACCCGGTCTGGCTGGGCATTATGATCGCCATCAACCTGCAGACGTCTTTCCTGACGCCACCCTTCGGCTTTGCCCTGTTCTACCTGCGTGGCGTAGCACCGCCAGAACTTAGCTCAGGGCGATTGTACAAAGGGGTGGTTCCCTTTATTCTGATCCAACTGGCCTTGCTGGGCCTGCTTGCCGCCTTCCCGGAGCTGGCGACCTGGCTCCCGGATCAGATATACGGATAACCGACACTCATGGTCTTGCCTGCCCATGCAGGAAGCCTGGCTTTAAGCCACCGACAATAAGAACCGACGCCTCATGATGGAAAAGCCAGAAGATAATCAGCCCTCCCCGGAAGGGACGCTCAGTATGCGCCTGATCCCCACCCGCGCTGAATGCAACCTGCATGGCGACATCAGCGGTGGTTGGGTCGTGGCTCAGATGGACCACGCCGCTGAAGAAGTGGCCAGCCGTCTGGCGCATGGCCGTATTGCTAATGTGGCCATGGAATCCCTGGTGTTTATGTCACCGATCCGCGTCGGGGCCTCGGTCAGTGTTTACACCCGCCTGCTCGACGTAGGTTCGTCCTCCATCCGCATCGCCGTTGAAGTCTGGACCCGTAACCACACCGAATCCGGCCACCGTAAAGTCGTGGACGCGGTGTTTGTGTACGTCGCCATCGACAGTCATGGGCGTATCCGTAAGGTGCCGCGCTGAGGCGAAGGAAGTCGGACGCCGGATGTCAGACGTCGGAAGCCAGACGCTCCAGAACTCGTTTTTCAGATTGCCGTTAAAGCTGCGGAACACATCAAGACGAGAAAGCAGTATCAGGTTATTGATGTGCGTTTTCGAGGCCGCTACTGCAAGGCAAAAATCCATGAGGAAGCGCAGTTTGCATATGGCAAATGAGCATTCCGAATGGTTTTTTAACACAGCGGTAGCAACGCAGATAGCACATCAAAACCTGATCAGGGCCAGAGCGTTTTCGCGGCCAGCTGATGCCTCGCCATTAAGGCCCCCACGTCACCGCCCAGCCATTCACCCGCTCGGACTTTCCAGTCGCCGTTGATCATCACCGCATCCGCTTTGTAAGCGCCACAGTTCACCAAAGCGGCCAGAGGATCATGGGCACCGCTGAAACGCAGTTCGTCGAGTTTGAACAGCGCCAGGTCGGCTTTGTATCCCGGTTTCAGTGCGCCGATATTGTCACGGCCCAGTACCGCTGCAGAACCCTCGGTGGCGAGATAAAGAGCATCCAGGTGCGAGAATTCATCCGCCTCATAGCGCAGCCGCTGAATCAGCAGGGCCTGACGGATTTCCTGCATCAGGTTGCTGTGGTCGTTCGACGCACTGCCATCCACGCCCAGTCCGACCGGGACACCGGCCGCCTGCAGTTCTTTGACGCGGGCGATACCCGACGCCAGAATCATATTGGACGAAGGGCAGTGGCAGATGCCGGTGCCTGCCTGTCCCAGTCGTCTGACTTCGTCATCGGTGAACCAGATACCGTGGGCCAGCCAGGTACGTTCATTCAGCCAGCCGACGGACTCCAGATAATCCAGTGGCCGCAGGCCAAACATGCGTTCACAGAAGGCATTTTCGTCTTCGGTCTCGGCCAGATGCGTGTGCAGGCGCAGGTCGTGAGCTCGGGCCAGCGCCGCCGTGTCTTTCATGATCTCTTGGGTGACCGAAAACGGCGAGCAGGGCGCCAGTGCGATTTCGATCAGGCCGGCCCCATCCATCCGGTGCCACTCCCGCGCCAGGCGGGCACTGTCATCCAGAATGTCAGTCTCACTCTGTACGACACTTTCGGGTGGCAAGCCACCGTCTCTGACGCTTAAGGTCATGGAGCCGCGGGTCAGGGTTGCGCGCATGCCCAGGCGTATGGCGACATCGGCCTGCAGATCTATGGCATTCTCCAGCCCTTCCGGAAACAGGTAATGATGATCCGCCGCGGTGGTGCAGCCACTCATCAACAGCTCGACCATGGCCAGTTCGGTGGCGGTGGTCAGTGCTTCCGGGGTTAACCGGGCCCAGATGGGGTACAGGGTCTTTAACCAGGGAAACAGACGCTTGTTCAGCGCTGGTGGGCAGGCACGGGTCAGGGTCTGATAGAAGTGATGGTGGGTATTGATCAGCCCCGGCAACAGCACATGTTCAGACGCATCAAAAATGTCATCGACAGGGACTGACGGCGTTTCACCGGCGGCAAGACACTCAAGGATACGATCATTTTCAATCACGAGTCCGGCACTGGCGTAACCAGTATCGGCATCAGACGGGGCCAGAACGGCAAGAGGGTTTTTAATCCAGAGGCGTGGCATAACACTTTCCTGTATCACATGGCCGACACGAAAGACGGCGGTTCAGATAAAGGCAGTGACGAGTGTTAATCTGCCAGCAATGCCCCGCACAATATCAGAAGCCGGAAAAGAAGTCAGAAGCTGTTATTCAGGCGCCAGAAGGTGGCACCTGTAACCCACAGCCAGTCAGAATAATATCGGTCAGAAACGCGGTGATGTGTTCGATATCTTCTTCGGCGTACTGGCGTTTGTTGGTGATCTCCAGCACCTGGGTCTCAAAGTCGGCGTAATGCTGTGTCGTGGCCCAGATCATAAAAATCAGATGCGTCGGGTCGATGGGGCGCATTTTGCCCTGATCAATCCAGCTCTGAATGACGGAAGACTTTTCCTTCACCCACGGCAGCATGTTATCGCTCATGTGACTGCGGATGCGTGGTGCCCCCTGAATGATTTCCATCGCAAAAATCTTCGAGGCATTCGGGTGGCTGTAGGACAGCGCCATTTTGGTACGGATAAAACGGCTGATCATGTCGGCCGGGTCGTCGTCTTCTGACAGGTCTGCCAGCACCTCGTTCCAGGCCCCCATGATGCTTTCCAGCAGGGCAACGTAGAGGTTGCTCTTGTTCTTGAAGTAATAGTGGATGTTGGCTTTGGGGACACCAGCACGGTCGGCGACTGCCTGAACCGTGGTGCCTTTAAAACCATGTAATACAAACTCCTGCTCTGCGGCGGCGAGAATTTTCTCGTGATTGCGTTCGCGGATTTTGCCAGTTTTGTACTTACGGGTGGTCATGTCGGGACGGTCTTCCTGAATTCTCAATGCAGCGGCATATCCGCTGATGCCCGTCATGTACGCCGGACATCAGTGGACGGCAGAACAGCCCCGTGGGTTATTCTGCCACGGCGGAAGGGATGGTGTCTTTGTAGGTTTCCCAGTTCCCCAGGATCGTATTCATCACTTCCGAGCCGACAATCCAGGCGGATTCGAGTGATGCCTCAAGCCCCTGGTAACCTTCGTTTTCTGCCAGCAGGTTATCGACTGCGGTAACGCCTTCCGGCGGCATAGTGTAGTTACTGCCGGTACGCAGCACCATAACACGGTCTTTATCGACCTTGCCGATGTTGTCGAGGAAGGAGAGTGACATAAAGGTACCTGTGTCTTCCATGGCGGAGGTGACGAACTCGCCCTGTCCCTCAGTCCAGTAGTCGACCCA
>JBPEXS010000620.1:0-13315 GCA_052031325.1 Thalassolituus sp.
ACACTCTGCAGCGCAGCACGGGCAAATTCCGCCGGGCCAGAATTGCGTGACAAGCCAAACACCGCACCACGGGCACTGGGTTTCCAGTAAGGCGCACCCAGTCCGGTGAAGGCCGGAACCAGAAGGACGTCCTGCCCCGGGTCAGCTGCTGCAGCCAGATCATTGGAATCGGCGGCATGTTTTATCAAACCGAGACCATCCCGCAACCATTGCACCACGGCACCGGCGATAAAAATGGAACCTTCCAGGGCGTAGGTGGGTTTGCCATTGAGCTGGTAGGCAATGGTGGTCAGCAGGCGGTGTTCAGAACGCACCAGGCGGTCACCGGTATTCAGTAAAGCAAAACAGCCAGTGCCGTAAGTACTTTTCAGCATGCCGGGTTTAAAACACGCCTGCCCTATCGTTGCCGCCTGCTGGTCACCGGCGACACCGGTTATGCGTATTTCTCCACCCAATATCGATGCTTCTGTCACACCAAAATCGGCTGCACTATCGAAAACCTCAGGCAGCATGTCACGGGGGATGTCCAGCAAGTCGGTGATGGTATGACTCCAGCGACCTTTGCTGATGTCATACAGCATGGTACGACAGGCGTTGGTGGCGTCAGTGGCGTGTACCCGGCCTGCGGTCAGCTTCCAGATCAGCCAGGTATCGACGGTGCCGCACAGCAGTTCACCCTGTTCGGCCAGCTCCCGTGCACCGGGGGTGTTGTCCAGTATCCATTTGATTTTGGTGGACGAAAAATACGGGTCCAGCAGCAGGCCGGTTTTTTCGGTAATGAGTGGTTCGTAACCGTCAAGACGCAGTTGGTCGCAGATGTCTGCGGTGCGGCGATCCTGCCATACGATGGCATTATGAATGGGTTCTCCGCTGTGTTTATTCCACACCACGACCGTTTCGCGCTGATTGGTGATGCCGATGGCGGCAATATCCGCGGCTGTTTTACCGGCCTGTTGCAGGGCATCCCGGCAGGTCTGCAATGTCGACTCCCAGATATCCATGGGGTCATGTTCTACCCAGCCGCTCTGCGGATAGTGCTGAGGGTATTCCTGTTGAGCCGTTGCTACCGGCCGGATGGATTCATCAAAAACAATCGCGCGGCTGGAGGTGGTGCCCTGATCAATTGCCAGAATACTGGTCATACCGGTTTCCTTATCTTTATTCTTCGTGCGCTGAGTCCGCACTCTTGGCTACAGTTTTTCTATTCTGCAGCCAAAGCTCCAGCGCTGCGACCTGCTCTTCTGTGAAGCGCAGTCCGAGTTTTGAACGGCGCCAGAGAATATCTTCGGCTTTGACCGCAAACTCCCGTTCGCATAACCATTTTACTTCGCGCTCGGTCAGTGTCGCGGCAAACTCCTGGCCCAGATGCTGCGCTTCTTCCGCCTCTCCGAGCAGATTCCAGGCATCGGTGCCATAGGCCCGTATCAGGCGCTTGGCCCAGTGTTCGGTCAGGAAGGGGTAGTCACGACAGAGGTCAGCCATCAACTGCTGCGCGCTGGCAACCTCAAAATTGCCTCCGGGCAGGGGCACACCCTCTGTCCAGCCATCGGCAATACCTGGCAGGAACACACGGATTTTCGCCAGCGCGCTCTCAGCAAGGCGGCGGTAGGTGGTGATCTTGCCACCGAAGACATTCAGTACCGGTGCGCCGTCAATCTGCTCTGTCGTCAGTACATAGTCGCGGGTGGCCGCCGTCGCTGAGCTGGCACCGTCATCGTACAGTGGGCGAACGCCCGAATAAGTCCAGACAATATCATCCCGCGTGACGGGCCGGTCAAAGTACTGAGAGGCAAACCGCAGCAGGTAGTCTTTCTCTTCATCGGTACAGACGGGCTTAGTGTCCGGGTCTTTGTGCTCAACGTCGGTGGTGCCAATCAGGGTAAAGTCCGTCTCATAGGGAATGGCAAAGATAATCCGCCCGTCTTCACCCTGAAAGAAATAGCATTTGTCGTGGCCGAAGAGCTTACGCGTCACAATGTGACTGCCACGTACCAAACGGGTTTTGCCGCCACCCGGTGACTTCAGCCGACAACCGATGATATCTGCCACCCAGGGGCCCGCCGCGTTCACCAGCATACGCGCCTTTACCACACGCTGTTCTTTGGTGTCCGTATCTTCGAGGGTGACATGCCAGAGGCCATCACGGCTTTCTGCGTCGATCATGCGGGTGCGCACGTCGATCATGGCGCCCCGCTCTTTTGCATCGCGGGCATTCAGTGCGACCAGCCGGGCATCTTCTATCCAGCAATCTGAGTACTCATAAGCCTGTTCAAAACGCGCCTTCAGAGGCTGGCCTTCTGGCTCCTGCCGCAGTTTCAGTGTCGAGGTTGCCGGAAGTATCCGGCGGCCACCGATATGGTCATACAGAAACAGTCCAAAGCGGATCATCCAGCGTGGGCGACGCCCTTTCATCCAGGGCATAAAGGTATTCAGCAACCTGGAGGCAGGTGTCATGGTCTCGAAGCGCATGTCTTTGTGGTACGGCAGAACAAAGCGCATCGGCCAGCTGATGTGCGGCATGGCTTGCAACAGCCTTTCGCGTTCAATCAGTGCCTCACGCACCAGACGGAATTCGAAATACTCAAGGTAACGTAAGCCACCATGAAAGAGTTTTGTCGACGCGGATGATGTCGCCGATGCCAGGTCGTTCATCTCAACCAGCCTGACAGACAACCCTCGTCCTACAGCATCACGGGCAATCCCGCAGCCATTCACACCTCCACCAATGATGAGAAGGTCAGTAAGAGACGAATTATTTTCAGTCTCAGGCATCAATTAACCCCTGTAACCTGTGTCTTGGTTCACAAACTCAGTGTTTATCTGTGTTGCTTTGTTCCGGTGAATTTCAGAAATACAACAATTTGAGCCAGAAGAACGGCAAACGTTACTTTCAAAACTGACAAACCGTTCAGTGGCGTCTTTTGCGACAAATGACGCTTGCGTCAGAAACAATTATTCACGCATGATGGACAATCAGAACAAAGTACTGCTCGCTTGGAGTATGTGATCAGACTTTTCTGGGCCATGTAAAAAAAACAACAACTACTCCCTGCATGGATGAATCAACAGGAACTTAATATAGCAGGGGGATAACCTCATGAGTGGATATAAGAAGAACCAGACCCGAACGACACTTCGTCAACTTTTTCCGGGTATGAAAACTGCTGACAGCTGCAGCTCTGGCCGTTATGGCAGGCACGACTTACGCAGCCGATGCCAACCTTCTCGATCGCGACCGCGAAGATGATCACACCATCTCAGCAACCAACTTCGATCTGTTTGCACCAATCAGCCGAATTAATGATGGTCGTTTCTGGACTTCATGGAGCAACTTCCGCAGTCCGACTTATTACAACGACGTCATCAGCATCGATTTCAATGAACCTGCACGCATCAGTGGCATCATGCTGCAGGGTGTCTCTGGTAAGAAAATTAACCTGGAATATTTTGACGGCACTGACTGGCAACTGGCCGGCACCTACGAAACGTCGTTTTTCCAGATCCCTGCACTGGTTGACGGCATCACCGCTCAGAAATGGCGTCTGCGCAATGCCACCACGTCTGATAACGATCCGGCATCCCTGCTGATTTCTGAGCTGGATCTGTACGGCGTGATGCAGCCTAACGAACCTGTGGTTAACACCAAAGACGGTGATACCGTCATCGAGCTGGCCCAGGCGCCGGTGGACGAGTGTTACTTTGGTGTCGGCGACGAGCGCAACATTTATCCGAAGCCAGAAGACGAGCCATGCCCGTCTGGCAGTGAAGAGAAACGTAACGAATCTTACCTGTGGGGCCTGACAGCCTATACCGACGAAAACGTCAGCCGCCTGTACTTCGGTACCGGTGCCAACGTTTTCTGTATTGGCCTGCAGAACTATGCAGCCCTGCAGATTCCACTGGCTCTGCCAGGCAGCTGGGCGTGTCAGAACGGCTTTAAAAACGATCGTGAACTGGGTGACCAGCGTCCACCGTCGATTTACGTCTATGACACCAAAACCGATGAAATGACCAGGCCTGCCATCAATGACAAGGCTGAGCTGATCCGTCAGAACACCATTGGTCTGCGTTCTGCCGGTGAGTACGAAGGTATCGTGTTCCTTGCGGGTCCTAACTCCAACAAAGCCATCTCTCTGTTCGCCTTCAACGGCGCGACCGGTGAGCTGCTGGATGCGACCTCTTATGACGCCGGTTACACCAGTGTCCGTAAGATGAAAGAGATTGAAGGCGTGCTGCACCTGTCGGTAGGTTCTGCTGAGCTTGCGCGTTCCAGTGGCGGCGGCGCCATGCTGCGCTGGACCGGTGACCCTGAAGCCATTCTGGCTGGTGACGTAGAAACCCTGTGGGACTTCGAAGTTGTCGGTACCGGTATGGATGCAGAAGCCACCGAACTCGAATATTTTGAAGGCTACGTGTTTGCTGCCTCCTGGCCAAACCAGTTCAGCAAGCAAGGTGGTGGTCTGTGGCGCGCTCCTAGTATGCCTCTGTCTACCGATGGCGAGATGGAAGTTACCTGGGATGCCGGTCTCACCGGTGCTGACCGTGTAACCTTCACCGCCGATGGTAACCTGGAAGTGACTTCCGGTGGTTCCGTGATCTTTGCATCCGGTACTGCAGGCATGGGCGCAGACAGCATGGTATTCCATGACAGCGGTCGTCTGGCCATTTACGGCCCGGATGATTCCGTACTGTGGACCAACCAGCCTGACGCGATTCCTACAGACCTGGTGGTGAACGCCATCTCTGCTGAATCTGCTGCCAAACTGCTGCCGGGTGATACTCTGTATGCCGGTGAGGTTCTGTACTCTGACAACGGTGCGTCTACCTTCTCTGTGAACGGTGGCGATCTGGAAGTGGCCAGCAAGTCCATCCCATGGACCCGTGTCTGGGGCGCTGAAGACTACGAACCAGATTCCTACATGGCTCAGACCTATGGTATGGGTGCAACTGTCGCCAAAGACGGCTGGATCTACTGGGGTACTATGCACGTACCAGCCACCCAGCTGTTCAAATACGTGGTTGACTACGGTTACGACGTCATTGCCCGTCATCCGATACAGCTGTTGACCAACGGTGCCCGTGCAACCTCCTTCTTCCGTGGCCGTAATCTGGGTACTGAAGCACAGGAAATTGAAGTACTGTACGGTGGCTACAAGCTGACCGATGGTGCTGCACCTGGCGAATACCCGGTTCACCAGTACTACGAAGATGAGAACGGTTACCTGCGTAACATGGGTGATTACGAGTACGAAATGAACAAGATGGGTCAGGTACCTAAGTACGGTCGTGAAGGCTTCAACAATGCCCTCAACAAGTACCTGTGGAACATGATCAACTACAACGGTGACCTGTACATCGGTACCTTCGATCTGGGTGAAGACCTGCTGCCGGATGGCACCAGCCTGCTGCTCAACACCGAAGCAACACCGGGTGCTGACATGTACAAACTGGATACTGAGACCGGCGCTGTCGTGCCTGTATTCCTGGACGGTGCGGTATCTCCGACCTCCTACGGTATCCGTAATACCATCGTCGTTGACGGCGACATGTACATCGGTACTGCCAGTAACGCCAGTCTGGATCCTGATGGTGGCTGGCGCCTGATGAAACTGACTGCAGACGAGCTCAAATAAGCGCTTCTCCACAGACAGTTAATCTGCTGAAAAGGCGACCTTCGGGTCGCCTTTTTCGTGTCTGTAGCACAGAAATCTGATGCCAGCCGGCGCATTAAAACCCTCTTTGTAACCGTTGTTATGTGCTTCGTAAGGAAGCCGCAACGCCGTTGACACCCCCCGGTTTTCAACTAGGTTTAAAGGACAGCTTTTCACCTTTCCGGCTGCAGAAGAGACCCCATGATTCCCGAGCAATCCACGCACAGCAAACCCGAACGTCGACTGGCATCCGGCCTGATTTTAAGTGCACTGCTGCTGATTCTGATGGCGTGGAACTCTTCTGCCGCAGCAGACACCATCGACACCGTCGCGTTTAACGGCAAACCCGTTAATCTCCTGCCCCTGCTGGAGTTCACGCTCGAAAAACCGGACGAAACCTTCGAAGACATCATTTTCCGCCCGGCCAGCGACTGGAGTCACCGTACATCGATCAGTAATAACCTGGGACACGAAAGTGGGGCTCTCTGGGCCAGGGTGCGTATCAGTGGCCTTAGCAGCGCAGACACTCAGACCATCATCCGCCTGAATTACCCTCACCTGGATTACGTTGATTTTTATCTGCTGGAGAAAGGCCAGCTGATCAAACACATGAGCGCGGGCGATCAGGTTCCTTTCAGTGAGTGGCCGGTGGATAAACGTACTTTCTGGTTCCCGGTTCAGACCGGTGACGTCAGTGCCGAAGAGCAGGAACTCTATCTGCGCATCTCCAGCCCGGGCCTTTTGAAAATGCCGCTGGAAATCCTGTCATTCAGTGACGCCGCCGACGCCGAGATTCAGATGCACCTCTGGGCCGGAGCCATTTTCGGCATCATGTTCATCATGATGATGTACAACGCTTTCCTGTACAGCTCACTGCATGATGGTACTTACCTGATTTACGTGGTTTATCTGTTCACCATCAGCGCCCTGCAGTTCACTCTGTTCGGCTTCGGGCAGCAGTATCTGTGGGGTGAAACCCCGGGTATGAACAACACCATGCTGGCCTTCCTGATCTTCTTCACCCAGGCCATGTCGGTGATGTTTGTGGTGAACTTTGTAAACCTGAAGAAGTTCGGCTCCATGCTGGACATGGTCTATGCCTATGGCTTCCTCGCTGTGCTTCTGGTGCTCAGTATTGCCAGCTTCTCGGCGCCGTATGAGGTGATGATCCGCGTCGGCGTGGGTATCTCGACATTGACGCTGCTCAGCGGTTTTTACATCGGTCTGAAAGGCTGGATGATGGGTATGAAGCCAGCCCGACTGTTCACCTCAGCCTGGTTTCTGCACCTCTTCTTTATCGGTTGGTTCCTGCTCGATATTGCCGGGCAGCTGTCTTCAACCGGTCGCTCCGACATGTTGTTGTCGATCGGTTTCATCATTGAGGTCGCGCTGTTGTCGCTCGCGTTTGCCGATAAGATGAACCAGGAACGTGAGTTGCGGATCACCTCTCAGACGCGCCTGCTGGATATGCAGCTGGCGATGAACAAAGAGCTCGACAGCAAGGTTCAGGAACGCACTGTGGCACTGCAGCGCGCGAATCAGCGCCTGGAGGAACTGAGCATCACCGATGGTCTGACCGGCCTCTACAATCGCCGCCATTTCGACAAGCAATACCTCGAAAAGTACTCAAAAGCCTGCAAAGAGCAACTGCCGATTGCGGTGATGATGATCGATATCGACCACTTCAAGAACCTTAATGATACCCATGGCCACGCCTTTGGAGACCTGTGTCTGGTTCACGCCGCCGGTATCATTCAGAAAGTAGTGACCATGTCCGATGCCGTTTCAGCCCGTTACGGCGGTGAAGAGTTTGTGGTGGTGCTGCCGAAAACCACCGAAGCCCGGGCCGTGCAGCTGGGTGAAATCATCCGCCAGGAATTTGCCCGCACCCGCGTGAAGCATCAGAACCATGCGGTCACCATGACGGTCAGTATCGGTGTAGCGGATGAAATTCCTGAGCACCTGGATCAGGCTGAAAAGCTGCTGAAATACGCCGATAACTGCCTGTACTTCTCGAAAGAGAATGGCCGTAATCAGGTATCGTACCGCGGTAATATCAACGAGGCTTCCTGAGGCTGACGTCAAATCACATTCAGCTCACAACCAGTTACCATGTGTACCCCACTCACTGTGGGGTACGGACCACCATCAGACGCAGCTCGGTCATATCCTCCATAGACCAACGCAGCCCTTCCCGCCCCAGACCTGAATCTTTTACGCCGCCATAAGGCATATGATCAATGCGCCAGCTGGGCACATCACCAATCACAACACCACCGACATTCAGGCTGTCCCAGGCCTGCTGAGCTTTATAAATATCCCGGGTGAAAATTCCGGCCTGCAGGCCAAAACGGCTGTCATTTACCTGTGCCAGCACGTCGTCATAGTCAGAGAACGGTGCCAGCACAACGACTGGCCCGAAGGCCTCTTCTGCGCTGATACGGCAGTCACCGGGTACATTTTCCAGAACGGTAGCCGCAATCAGGTTGCCTGTGCGCTGGCCGCCACACAGTACATCGGCACCACGCTCTCTGGCCTCGCTGATCCATTCCTCCAGTCGTTCTGCTTCCTGCTCAGAGATAATTGGGCCAATGAAGGTGTCTTCATCCGCCGGGTCACCGCACTTCAGCGCCTTTGTGGCCTGCAGTAAAGCCACTTTAAAGGTCTCGTAGACTTCCTGGTGCACGAACAGACGCTGCACGCCGATACAGCTCTGACCAGACTGATAAAACGCCCCGGTAATGACCCGGTCAACGGCGTCTTTGATGTCCCAGTCTTTATCTACAACGCAGGCGGCGTTCCCTCCCAGTTCGAGAACCACTTTCTTCTTACCGGCACGGGCTTTCAGCGCCCAACCAACATCGGGAGAGCCGGTAAAACTGAGTAATTTCAGACGATCATCTTCTGTCAGCAGGTCGGCACTATCCCGGCGACAGGGCAGAATCGAAAACGCACCAGCGGGCAGATCAGTCTCAGCCAGTACCTCCCCAATCAGCAATGCCCCCACGGGGGTCATGCTGGCGGGCTTGAGTACGAAAGGACAACCCGCCGCGATGGCCGGTGCAATCTTGTGGGCGGTCAGGTTCAACGGGAAATTAAAAGGGCTGATGAACGCACATGGACCAATCGGCACACGCTGAGTCATACCCCGGTAGCCTTTACCTCTTGGACTGATGTCCAGTGGCAGAGTCTCACCGTACATTCTCGGCACTTCTTCTGCAGCAATGCGGAAGGTGTCGATAAGACGGCCAACCTCGCCACGGGCATCTTTAATGGGCTTGCCTGCCTCAATGCAGAGAATCCCGGCCAGCTCATCAGCCCGTTCTGAAAACCGCTGCACGCAGTGATTCAACACCTGCTGACGCTCATAACAGGTCATGGCCCGCATGGGCTCTGTGGCTTCTGCGGCGGCGCTGATCGCACGATCAAGAATATCCGGAGTCGCCAGCGGAACGCTACAGGCCAGCTCTCCACTGTATTTGTTGTACACCTCGAGACGCTCACCGTCGGACACGGCTTTGCCGGCAAGATAAGCAGGATAGAAGGATTTCATAATTCAGACTCCTGATCAGGTGGTTCGGGTAGCTCGTGCGATGGGGGATGGCTATCGTTACGACGATCTTAATCTGTGCCAGTTCCCGGGCCTGCTCCTAAGCCAGACTCTTGGCGTGAGCCTGAGCCGGTTGCGGAATCCCCATAGGTATCCCTTATCCACAGCCCAGTGCAAGAGCAGACTCACCAGGGCTAAGGACTGACAGAGACATTACGCAAAGCCACTGGATCACACCCATAAAAAGTTATACATTATTTATACCTTAGTTATTCATGAATTGCAGACTCTATGCAAATCACCCCAAATGCCATGATTAAACGTGCAGCTGAAAAGGCTCAGGCGAGTCTGCCTTGAGCCCTCATCAGGTACTCTGGCTGCGCAACGACCTGCGCCTTCACGATCATGAAGGTTTCCGTCTGGCTCAGGCCAGCGGTCTGCCACTGACCGTCGTATTCATTCTGCCTGAGCATTGGATTGCAAGAGACGAGCTGGGCATGAACCGCCTGGGTAATGCCAAGGCGACCTTCCTGCGCGGCTGTCTGATTGATATGCAGCGTTCACTGTCTGATGTCGGACTGACCCTGCATATCCTCAGTGGTGAACCAGTGTGCCTGTTGCGCGAACTTCTCGGCGACAACGGCACACTGATCACATCCGAACCACAGGCGCCGGAAGAATCGTCCTGGCTGAAGCAATTATCAGACGTGCGTCCGGTCATCACCTACCACAGCCAGACACTGTTTGAGCGGCAACAGCTGCAACCTCTGCTGAATGACTTCCCATCGACCTTCAGCCGCTTCCGTCGCTGGCTGCAGAAACAGCCTGACATCCGCATTAAGCAGGATATTTCAGCCGTTGGGCTGTCACTGATCGATCGCCCACTCACCTTATCGGCACCTGTCAGCTGGCCGGATCAACCCGGCGCAGTCATTCGCCTGCCACTGAATGGCGGCGAGAGGATTGCCCGTCAGCACCTGCAGGACTACATCTGGAAAAGCCGGTCCATCAGTCATTATCACCAGACCCGTAATCAGTTGAGCGGTTTGACCTGCAGCAGCCTGTTCAGTGCCCATCTGGCCTGGGGGGCATTGTCTGTCAGAGAGATCTGGCGTCATTTAGTGAGCTGGGAACAACTGAATCCGCAATCCCGTGCCGTACGAGCCCTCAAGGATGAGCTGCTCTGGCGCGAGTTCTTTCACTGGTCACTGGTTGTGCATGGCACGCGTGTTTTCCGCCAGCGGGGATTGAAAGAACACGCCTCTGATGAGCACACCTCTGATGAGCACACCTCTGATGAGCACAGCGCTGAGGCTCAGATTCAGGTTCAGTTCGATGACGACCTCTGGCAGGCATGGTGTCGTGCAGAAACGGGGGTACCAGGAATTGATGCCGGTCTGAAAGAGCTGGAACGTACCGGTTTTGTTTCTAACCGTCTGCGTCAGAACATGGCCAGCTATCTGATCCATGAGCTGCGGCTGGACTGGCGTCTGGGCGCGCGTTGGTTTGAGCAACATCTGATTGATGCCGACCCAGCCAGCAACTATGGCAACTGGGCCTACATTGCCGGTGTCGGGCACAATCCGCGCCCGGTGCATCGTTTTCATCTGAATCAACAGCTCAGGCATTATGACCCTGAGCTGATACACCTGCATCACTGGCTGCCGGAGCTGGAAGGCCTGACGGCTGAGCAGATTCTCAGTCACCAGTCAGGCGAGCACTTACTCACTCGCTACCCAAGACCCGTTGCCCCTGTCCCTGCCCCTGAATAACTCAATTCCTGAGTAGCGGATAACAGCAGACAATCCCGGACACACAAAAAACAGCCACAAAAAAAGCAGCCAACGGCTGCTTTCGGGTGCTGTGGCGGTTAAGCCGTCTCCGGGCATCATGCCATCGGAGTAATGTTTTTCACGTTCTTAGCGGTGAAGTAGGCAATGCCCGTTTCACTATCACCCACTTCGACACGGTTCGGTGCCAGTGCCGAGCTGCGCACTGCAGCCACATACAGGCCTTTACTCGACACCAGGTTTTTATCGACATCGTTAAAGTGTGGCTGCGAGAAGGCAAATGTTTTGCGCTCACACCCACGCTCAAGGGTAAGAATCAGCTGTGCGTCTGCCAGCTCGGTTGCCCGGCTGAAGTTCACATAACTGACACGATAGCTCTCATCAAATTCGAAGAGGTACTGACTGACTTTCTGACGGCTGATGCTCATTGTTCTGACCCACGGTGTTTGCGTTTCACACTCATAGGTTTAGCCCCTGCCCATGCACCCCGCCATGCGGTTTAACAGAAAACTACACGAAACCTTTAAACGTCAGTTTTCCGGGTTTTCAGCCGCTCTCACGTCTGAAAGAAATCATTTTCTGCCCTGAAAGCCACGTCTGACAGGTGTCAAAAAACAGTGACCATCACAAGCTTTTACAGCCGTTAACTTAACGGTTAACGAGCTGTTACCAGCTCAGTAAGTGCATCTGGCAGGGAGGGATAGGCAAACTCAAAACCCTCTCTCTGCAGTACGCCAGGCACCACAGTCTGACCTTTCAGCAACAGATCACTCATCTCGCCCAGCAACAGCTTCAGTACCATTGCAGGCGCTGGTAGCAGAGCCGGGCGGTGCATAGCAGAGGCGAAGCTGCGTGTGAATTCAGCGTTCGTCACGGGCCCGGGTGCAGTCATATTGACGGCACCAGACAGGTCAGAGTTCAATAGAAAATCCACGGCGTTGCAGTAATCTTCCCGGTGTATCCAGGACATCATCTGCTGACCATCTCCCAGCCGGCCCCCTAAGCCCAGCGCAAAAGGCAGTCGCATACGCTCGAGCATGCCGCCGTGCCCGAGAACCAGGCCGGTACGCAGGTGAATCAGCCGCTCACTGATGAGACTGAAGCCCTGTGCTGCCTGCTCCCAGTCTTCGCACAACTGCGCGGCAAAGTCGCGACCGGCCGGGGCATCCTCTGTCAGTGCACTGCTCTGGTCACCATCAAAAGCACCGTAATAGCCCACTGCAGAACCAGACAGTACTACCCGATATTTCTGACCGGTACGTACTGACCAGTGAACCAGGCCTTCTGTCAGACGGATGCGGCTGTCACGCAGAGCCTGCTTTCTGGCATCTGACCACCGGGCATCGGCAATGCCCTCGCCGGCCAGATTGATCAGGGTGTCAAAAGCCACTCCGTCGAGTTCATCCAGAGAGGCAACAGCTCTGACCGCTGGCCGCCAGCGCTTTGCCGCTGCCAGAGGGCGACGCGAGAGTACGGTGATGTTGTGCCCCTGCTCCAGCCAACGTTCTATCAGGCGGCTGCCAATAAAACCGGTGCCACCGGTTATCAGTATGTTTCTGTTCATGTTGTGCCCTCCTGCGAGGATGAAAGCGACTGAATGGATCCTTTAATATTTATACATTAGTTGTACAAAATAGACATCCCCAATACACTATTGGCAGTTTTGAGGAACATCAAATGCAGCATATTGCCATTATTGGTGCCGGTCTCGCCGGTCTGAGCACCCTGCAACATCTTGACCCGGCGCTATTCAGAGTCACCCTGTTTGAAAAAAGCCGTGGCCCCGGTGGCCGCTTGTCAAGCAAGAAAGTGGGGGAATCCAGCTGGGATATGGGCGCTCAGTACCTGCGCGCGCATTCCAGTGAATTCGCAGATCAGCTGAACACTTGGGAGAAAGACGGTCTGACTGGCTTGTGGCCAGTAACGCCAGCAGTCATTGATGAGTCTGGTCTGAAGGCATCTCCTGATGATACTCAGCGCTTTGTGGGCACACCACGCATGACGGCCATCAGCCGCGCGCTTAGCCAGAAGGCCGCTGACTTCCATTCTCAGACCCGCATCGTCAGAACCCGTAAACATCAGGGACAGTGGTTGCTGAACTGCGAGGCCGGAAACGAGTATGGACCTTTTGATACCCTGGTCATTGCTGTGCCTCCCCAGCAGGCCGTCGATCTGCTGCCCGAAGACTCAGCGCTGCGACAGCCTGTATCAGAGGTTAATATGGATCCAAGCTGGACTCTGCTGATCAGTTGCCAGGAAACTCTGTTACCGGGCACCGATGCCGCCTATGTTCACACAGGTCCTTTGCGTTGGATCGCCCGTAA
>JBPEXS010000621.1:0-2958 GCA_052031325.1 Thalassolituus sp.
TCTTTCAGGGCGTCAGCCTTTTCAGGTGCGACCTTCCAGCGGTGAGGAGTCATGTTCAGCAGGTTCAGCAGTGCCTTGGTATCCGCCGGGCGGAAGGTGAAACGCACATTCTGCTCGGCCACACAGTCAAAGCCTGCGCTCAGCATGGCTGAAACCGGCGACCAGTGATCCTCATTCACCTGAGTGTAAATCCGTTCACGCAGCTGGGAAAGATGGTTCGCACCCGTTGACGCCGTTATTACAAACCCATCGTCAGTCAGTGCGTGCTGCAGACCCTGCGGCATCAGGGGGGTAAACAGAGTGACGATGGCATTCTGGCTGTTTGCCTGCACCGGAGGTCGTGCGCCACTGGCGACAATCCAACGGATGCTTTTATTTCTGCGGGTCGCGTATTTTACCGCATCACGCGAGATATCCAGGCCGGTGATCTGCCCCAGTACAGGTACTGCAGATGCCATACGCGCCGTGTACCAGCCATCTCCACAGCCAATGTCCAGCAGCGTCTGGTCGGTGGCCTCTCCCAGTTGTTGTGAAAGCAGGGTGTTGAGGGCATCAGCAATGGGTTGGTAGTCACCACCATCCAGAAAGTCGGCCCGGGCGCGGACCATGTCCATATCGTCCCCGGGGTGCTTTGATTTTTTCTGATCGACCAGCAACAGATTTACGTAACCCTGTTTGGCGGTGTCATAACTGTGCCCATCGGCGCAGCGCCAGTTGCGGCCATCCTGATTCAGAACCTGATGGCACTTGGGGCAGGTGAGAAGACCTTTCGGTTGATCTGCTCTGATCTCAGGCTGGCAGATGGACTCTGCTGCCTGAGAGCTGCTTTTGCTGACGGCAGGTGACAGGGTTTGCCGCGCTTTTGCCTTCGGCTTTTTTACAGCGGGTGCTTCTTCTGCTCTGGCAGGTTCGGACGGCGTTTCAGACTGACTCGCCGTCTTGTGTTTTGCCCAGGGGTCATTACCACTCATCAGGCGAGCAGTCGCTCAAGAATGCGCTCGTAGATGTCGGTGAGGACATCAAGGTCGTGGGCGCTGACGTGCTCGTTCACTTTGTGAATGGTGGCATTCACCGGGCCAAGCTCAACGACCTGTGCGCCAGTTGGAGCGATAAAACGACCGTCAGACGTACCGCCAGCGGTGGACAGTTCGGTCTCACGGGTCGTGACGTCGCGGATAGCATTAACAGCAGCGTCGACCAGAGCGCCTTTGTCGGTGAGGAATGGCTGACCGCTGAGCTGCCAGTCGATGTCATAACGCACACCATGGCGGTTGAGGATCTCTTCGGTACGCGCCTGCAGAATTTCAGCCGTGACTTCGGTGGAGAAACGGAAGTTAAAGACGATCTCACACTCACCCGGAATCACGTTGGTGGCACCGGTGCCGGAATGAATGTTCGAGATCTGGAAGCTGGTGGCCGGGAAGAAGTCGTTACCCTGATCCCACTCTTCAGCCGCCAGTTCAGCCAGTGCCGGAGCTACCATATGCACCGGGTTTTCAGCCAGATGCGGGTAGGCAACGTGGCCCTGGGTGCCGTGTACGGTGAGTACTGCACCGAGTGAGCCACGACGCCCGTTCTTGATGACGTCACCGACACTGTGTGTCGACGATGGCTCGCCAACGATGCACATGTCGATTTTTTCGTTACGGGCTTCAAGGGTTTCGATCACTTTGATGGTGCCGTTGTGAGCCGGGCCTTCTTCATCCGAGGTAATCAGGTAGGCGATGGAGCCTTTGTGATCCGGGTGCTTGGCCACAAAGCGCTCGGTTGCGACCAGAAACGCCGCCAGCGAACCTTTCATATCCGCCGCGCCACGGCCGTGCAGCATACCGTCGATGATCTTAGGTTCGAACGGTGGGTTGTCCCAGCGTGCGGTCGGGCCGGTAGGTACGACATCGGTATGACCGGCAAAGCAGACCAGTGGCTTGCTGTCGCCCTTACGTGCCCAGAAGTTATCGGTGTCATCGAAGCGCAGCGGCTCGTTGCAGAAACCGATGGCGGCCAGACGCTCCATCATCAGGGCCTGACAGCCTTCGTCCTGTGGGGTTACGGAGTGACGCGAAATCAGGTCGCAGGCGAGCTCGAGAGTAGGGGTCATCAGAAGATCCGGCGTAGACAAAAAACGGGCGGATCATAGCACAGAACCGCCCGTCGTTTCCGCAGGGTGCGGGCTTACTTGCGCTTGGTGGCTTCTCCATCCGATGGCGCGGTACTGCTTTTCGCCTTGGATGAGCCGGCTGGCACCACGTACACCGGGGTGGGTGAATACCGGTACGGGTAGGCCGGTCGGTAGAACGGTGAGTAATCCATGCCGATGATGTAATGCACATCGTTCTTTTTCTTTTCCGGCCAGAGATACAGGCCGGTGCCTTCGAGAATCAGGTAGGTGTATGGCGCATCCCCAATTTTGCCGGGTTGTTCCCCCCGGACTATCCCCCGCACACTGATGGACTCACCCTGGGCATAGATTTCCGGGTCGAGCAGCTCATCTTTAAAGTCGACCAGAAAACGCCCCTGAGAGGCTTTTTTAACGCCCTTAGGTCGCCCAGTGGCATAAAGAGGCATCTGCAGAACTTCAATGGTGGAACCCTGTTCCGTATTTTTGACCGACACGATGTGTCCACCAAGAACCACTTGTTGGCCGTCGAACTCAGAGGCCTGTTTTTTCAGTTCAGAGAACGACGGCTGTGTGTCAGGATCGTCGATAGCAACGGCTTTTGGATAGCTGGCGCAGCCACTCAGGACAGCGGCCATCAGAGTGATCAGGGTAACGATACGCAGCATAGAAACTCCTTTGCCAGTGAGCGTGAAGAGCAGTCATCAGTCAGCAGAGCATAAGCTCAACCGAGAATGTAAGACAGCTCAGACAGCAATGCAGTGGGCGCGTTGCCAATTTTTTACATAATGCCTACCATTAGCGGCCTTATTTTAGCGACCTCATGGCCAACGGCCGCCCGG
>JBPEXS010000622.1:0-1576 GCA_052031325.1 Thalassolituus sp.
GCGGATACCCGTGCTCATGATCTGATGGCTCCGGTACCGGATATGATCAACAGCATTCATGGTTCTCTGCGAATGCTGAATATGGAGGTTCTGGCTGATGCTTCAGGCGAAATAGAAGCCAGTACCGGACGCCTGCTGGACCTTGGCAGTGACATTGCCCAGCAGGATCTCGAAGCATTGGCGGATGCTCTTGCGGCACTTGATTATGTGCTCGAACAGCATGCGGCCCATGGCACTTCCATCGAGCCACGCTTTACCGACCGATTGCTGCAGGCCATTGAGGTACTGAAAGAGCGGGAAGCGGATGCACCTGATTGTTCAGCACCAGAAGCGGTCGGGACTGAGCTCCGGGAAACAGATGTTGCTTCAGCTGATCACACTGCAAGCGATAGTGAACTGAACCTGACTGATTCCGGTTCACCCGCTGACTCTGAGGCCGACATCCTTGTGGATGAGATACCTCAGCTTACCGGGGAAGAAACGCCAGAAAATATCCAGGAAAGCTCTCCGCACGATGACGAACCGGCCAGTCCGGATGCGGTGCTGAGTTTCGATGACCTTGAACTGACGGACAGTGACCAGGATAGCTCCCTGAGCTTTGATCAGGCACTCGACAGTGCAGGTATCGACTCTGAAGAAGGCGTGGATGAAATTGTCCTTGGTCTTCCTGATGATCTGGGTCAGGGAGAGGGTGAAAGCGGGTCGCAGGCGATACCGGCCACCGACTCTGCTGCAGCGTCCAGCTCTGACTCAACAGAAAGAGTCGATTCTGCTGATGCAGGCGATGAAGATTTCATTGATGAAGAAATTATTGAAGTCTTCCTCGAAGAAGCGGACGAGGTTATCTCGACGCTGAACGAGTTCTGGCCTGAGTACAAAGCCAGCCCGACCGACAGTAATGCACTGGTTGAGGTCCGTCGTGCCTTTCATACACTCAAAGGCAGTGGTCGTATGGTGCAGGCGAGCAGCATCAGTGAGCTGGCCTGGGCGATTGAAAACCTGCTGAACCGCCTGCTTGATAAGACCGTCGGACACTCAGACACTCTGGTCGCCCTGATTGATCAGGTGATGACTCTGCTACCGGTGCTGGTGGACGACTTCCGCAAGCAACAGCCTGCTTCACAGGATACGGCCCCTTACATTGCCTGTGCCGATGCCCTGGCCGAGGGCCGGGACGAAGTGGTTCTGCCGGGTGCTGTTGCCGGTACAAGTACCGTGCAAACCTCCGGAACAGACGAAGAAGGCGTTGAGAGCACGGGTGGCTCTGACAACGCAGAACGGCTGGGCCTGCTCGAGATCTTTATCGGTGAAGCCAGTGTGCATCTGGAAGAAATTGCCACTTTCTGCCGTTACTCACGTCAGGAATTCTGTACCAATCCACTGACGGATGAACTGCAGCGTGCTCTGCACACCCTCAAAGGCAGCGCCTACATGGCGGATATTGAGCCGGTGGCAGCGCTGTCAGCACTGATGGAACGCACCATCAAAGAAGGTCGTGCCTGTCATCTGCAGAATTCAGGTGAGCTGACAGAGCTGCTGGAAGAAGGCGTAGCCCTGCTGCAGCCCGTGCTTGAAG
>JBPEXS010000623.1:0-2315 GCA_052031325.1 Thalassolituus sp.
ACGTACCCGACGAAGAGTGGTTCGGGCCATTGCTGCAGGTCTGTCGGGTGAAAAGCTTCGACGATGCTATGTCAGTGGCAAACAACACCCGTTTTGGTCTGTCTGCCGGTCTTATCAGTGACGATGAGGAGCATCAGCAGGCGTTTCTGCAGCAGATCCGTGCCGGCGTCGTTACCATCAATCATCCGACGGTCGGTGCTGCCAGCAGCGCACCCTTTGGTGGAATCGGAGCCAGTGGTAATCATCGTCCAAGTGCTTTCTATGCAGCAGATTACTGTGCCTGGCCGCAGGCGGGTATGACCGGTGCGCCCACTACAGAACAGACCGAATTCCCACAGACAGGTATCCGCGAATGAGAGCAAAGGAAGTCAATTTTGACGGACTGATCGGCCCGACCCACAACTACGGGGGGTTGGCCGCCGGTAACCTGGCCTCGAACCGCAATGCCAATATGACCTCCTATCCACGGGCTGCGGCACTGCAGGGGCTGGAGAAAATGCGCACCCTGATGAACATGGGTTACACCCAGGGCTTTATCCCACCTCAGTTGCGCCCGGACATCTCCTGCCTGAGACGTCTGGGCTTCCGTGGCCGCGATCATGAAGTACTGAGCGAGGCAGCCCGTACCGCGCCGGGGCTGCTGCCAATGGTGTATTCCGCGTCGAGTATGTGGGCGGCCAATGCCGCAACGGTCACACCGTCTGCAGACTCATCCGATGGTCGGGTACACCTGACACCGGCGAATCTGATCAGCAGTGCGCACCGCACCATTGAGAGTCGTCAGACCTGGCATCATCTCAAGCTGATCTTTCCGGATACACACTGCTTTTCTGTGCATCAGCCGCTGGCAGAAATGCCACGCTTTGCCGATGAGGGCGCTGCAAACCACACCCGCCTGACCATGGAATATGCCCGTGCGGGAGTGGGGCTGTTTGTCTATGGCCGTGATCATCACACCGACATGAGTCAGCTGAAGTTCCCGGCGCGCCAGACGCTCGAAGCCTCTCAGGCTCTGGTACGACAGCATCATCTGCCGCTGCGACGTGCGGTGTATCTGAAGCAGAATGCCGCCGCCATCAATGCCGGTGCTTTCCATAACGATGTGGTAGCTGTGGGTAATGGACCACTGCTGTTTCATCACGAGCTGGCGTTTGATCCGGAAACCCAGGAAGAAGCCTTTCGCCAGATATCAGAACTGGTGGCGTTGCAGCGTGTGGCCGTTCCTGATGCAGAGGTCAGCCTTGAGGATGCGGTTAACAGTTACCTGTTTAACAGTCAGCTGCTGGCTGGCCCCGACGGTGATATGACGGCGATGCGTCTGATCGCTCCGATGGAATGCCGGGACAATGAGCGGGTCTACGCATACCTTGAACGCCTGACACAGGATCTCAGTCAGCCCATCCGTGACGTCGTATATGTGGATGTCCGACAGAGCATGGCCAATGGGGGAGGTCCTGCCTGCCTGCGCCTGCGGGTCTGCCTCACCGATCAGGAATTGGCTGCCGTGCATCAGGCATTCATTCTGGATGAAGCAAAAATTCAGCGACTGGAAGAGTGGGTGACCACCTATTACCGTGAATCACTGGCCCCTGCGGACCTGCTAGATCCCGCACTGATGGATGAGAGTATCAACGCACTGGAAGCACTGTCGCGAATGTTGGGTATCCCAGACCTTTATCAGGTACCGGATATGCGGCTTGGCTGAATAAGCCCTGAAAGCGCAACAAACAAACGGCCGCATCAGCGGCCGTTTTGTTTATGTAAGTTAAGAATTCACCATAAAAAAAGGGGCACTCCATGTGCCCCCAACAAGTATTTCCGAGCAGGAAATAACAACCTTGAATTCTTATCAGGCCCTGTGATCAGGACTCCAGCTGGTGCTCTTCGCCAGCGTAGTAAGCTTCAACCTTCGGGTTCATAACTTTGAACCACAGCGGTGGGAAGATCGCCAGAACCACCATGCCTGCGTAGCCGCTTGGCATCTGTGGGCTCTCATCGTGGTGACGCAGAACCTGGTAGCGACGCTTAGGGTAAGCGTGGTGGTCAGAGTGACGCTGCAGTTGGAACAGGAACAGGTTGGTCAGCAGGAAGTTGCTGTTCCATGAGTGGTGAATGTCGGTACGCTCGTAACGGCCATTCTCCAGCTTACGACGGTGCAGACCGTAGTGCTCAATGTAGTTGATGACTTCCAGTTCAGCGGCAGCGAAGAAGCTCTGACCCACGAAGAACAGAACACCCATCCAGCCCCACACCAGGAAGAAAGCAACAGCGAACAGGGCAGAAATACCGTACCACCAGATCAGCTCATTCTTCAG
>JBPEXS010000624.1:0-1269 GCA_052031325.1 Thalassolituus sp.
TTACCGCAGTTCGGGTTGCCGATGACACCAATGACAGAAGACTTCATTCACTCACACCTGATTCGATGGCTTCAGCCTCAATAATGGAGGCTTCAGCGCGGCGCAGACTGACAGAGGCACCGCGCAGTTTGATCTGGATAGGATCACCCATCGGCGCTGTTCGCAGTATCTCAACTTCGGCGCCAGGCATGATGCCCAGAGACAGCAGTTTACGGCGGAAATTGGTCTCCACCGAGGTGAACCCGGTGATGCGGGCGCGTTGCCCGATAGAGATTTTATCCAGAGTGATGAGCGGCATAGACAGCATCCGATGATGTGACCGGAAATGATAATTCTTATCATTAAAACCTGCAACCGTTGACGGCGCAACGTCCACTGAGCGGAGAATTGCCTCTGGCTGATATGCATCATGCCGATGGCTTTTTATGAATGGCGCTATTTAAAGATTATGACGATTGCGTTAATATCCCTGCCCCGTTATTCCTAGCCGAAGTTCCGTATATTCTGTGTGGAATAATATCCAGATACTCCGCTTACATATCTGTATATATTCTGTGCAGATATCTATTTGTATTTCTCAGAGGTAAAGAAGTGACTGCATTCGCCAGTGATATTGATAAGCAGATTCAGCAACACCAGCAGAAAATTGAAGAGCTTGAAGTATTAAAGAAAGCTCAGGCTAAAAAGCTGGAAGGTATTCAGGAGTTTGATGAGCAGATCAAACGTCTGTGTAATCAGAACAGCCTGACTGAAGATGAGCTGTATGTCTCTCGTTCAGAGCAGATTGAGCAATGGATTACGGCAATGGGTAAAGTGGAGAACCCATCTTCTATCTATATGAATCTGAAGCGTCATTTTGAAAAAGCCCTGTCCCGTGATGGCCGTAAGAGCAGCAAGAAGCCGTCTTCTCTGCCTAAGCCAAAGCTGGCTGTTGGTACTTATCAGAATCCCGCCACCAATGAAAAAGTGGAAAAGATCAAGCGTAACCCGCGTCAGCTGGATCAGTGGATTGAAGAATACGGTTTCCAGACGGTTCGTACCTGGAAAGTCTGATTTCTTCAGATATAAAAAAACGGCAGATATTATCTGCCGTTTTTTTTGTGCCTGAAAAATTCAGGACAGAGTGCTTATTGCCACTCAGGCCAGACGCAGTTTTAACTGACGGCGGACCGGCTCAACTTCCTGCACAATAACCTTGATGGGTTGACCCAGCATAAAGCAGGTTTCACCCTGGCGATGGGTCATGGTTTTACTGTCGAATACCCATTT
>JBPEXS010000625.1:0-1216 GCA_052031325.1 Thalassolituus sp.
CTGCGGTATTAACGGTATCGGATGATCGTTTTCACAAACGTGGAATCACTGAATGGGACTTCGGCGATCTGCCTGAGAGCAGTGAAAGCGACGCCGGTGGCTTCTCTGTTCGCTCGTATCCTTGTCTCAAAGTCGAAAAGGATCTGAGTGTCAGTCTGACCGTTGAAAGTGATCCGGAGCGGGCTGCCGGCCTTCATAGGGAGGGTCTGCTGAATCTGTTGCGCCAGCGACTGTCGGCTCAGGAGCGGGCAGTGCGCGCGCAGATCCAGAAAACCATGAAGCCCAACTGGTTATACGCAAAAGGGCTGGGGACTGAGTCTCAGCTGACCGATGCCCTGGTCAGTGCTTCGTTCACTCACGCGTTGTTACCCCTGGATAAGTCGTTGCCGAGAACTCAGGCTGATTTTGACGCCTGTGCTGAACGTCGTGGTGAGGTGTGTGAACTGGCGGATAAACTCTTGGTCATGTTTATCGACTGGCTGAAAACCCGCCATGGCATTCTCAAATCAATGCGCGGTGCGGTTTCTCTGGACAAAGCGATGGCCTTCAGTGATGTAAAAGCACACCTTGAGCGTTTGCTGGCACCTGGGTTTATGCAGGTTACACCTTGGCAGCATCTCAACTGCTTTACCCGGTACCTCAGAGCTATGGAGTACCGGCTGGACAAGCTTCAGGGCAATTTGCCCCGGGATCGACAGTCGATGATTGAATTTGAGTCCCTGTATAAACCCTGGATCACAGCGATGAAAGATGCATCTGCTGAGCAGAAACCTGAATTGGAAGAGTTCGGCTGGTTACTCGAGGAGTGGCGTGTATCGTTGTTTGCGCAGCCTCTGGGCACCCGGGTGCCGGTATCCATGAAACGCCTGGATAAGCGCTGGTCTGAGACCAGACACTGATCCCGGGTTTTGCAAATATCGTCCTGAGTGTCATTTTTTAAATTTGTCTGTAAGGAATCTGGCCGGTCTTGCGACTACTAAAACAACAGAGGCTGGTGCATGCTGATACCGGCTCTGCCATTACCGACCATTTTTGAATACTGAAAGGAATAAACGATGAACAAGACCAATAAAACTCTGGGCGCTCTGTTAGGTACTGCGTTTCTGGCGGCAAGTGCTTCTGTCCCGGCTTCTGCTGGTGAGAACCCTTTTGCTTCAGCTGAACTTTCTCAGGGTTATGAACTGGCTGCGCACCATGAAGGCAAATGCGGCGAAGG
>JBPEXS010000626.1:0-2330 GCA_052031325.1 Thalassolituus sp.
TTCGCCGCTTTTTCTCTGGCAGCTTTTTCTCTGGCGGCTTTCTCTTTTGCAGCCTTTTCTTTAGCTGCTTTTTCTGCGGCCAGCTTCTCTTTCAGTTCCTGCTCTTTTCTGGCCTTTTCCCGCGCCGCATAGTCCGGCACCAGACTGGCTGTCATACTCGGCGGCTCTGGTTGAGGGACATTACGCGAACTGCGTTGCCACTCAAAGGCAATCAATGCCACCACCAGCACATGCAGACCAATAGCAAATAATACCGGCAGCCGGTAACTGCCCGGGTCCTGCAGGCTCATATCAGCGCCCCGAATCCGGTTCAGGTGATTCCGTCACCAGACCCACATTGGTCACACCAACGCCCTGAAGATTCCCCATCAGGATAACCACTTTGCCGTACGGTACTGAGGCATCACCCCGGATCAAAACACGGGTCTGAGGGTTGACCGTCGACACCTTACGAACGTAATCCGTGGCTTCAGCAAGCGACATGGACTCTGTGGTTTTTTCTTCCCGCTCGATATAAAACTGCCCCTGTTTATCGACACTGATGATCAGCGGGCTGTCATCCGGGCTGACTTCAGTCGGAGACGAATCCACATCCGGCAGATCAACCGGTACGCTCTGCACCAGCATGGGGGCCGTTACCATAAAGATGATCAGCAATACCAGCATGACATCGATATAAGGAACAACGTTGATATCTGAAACCGGTCGACGTTTGGCAACCGGCGGCTGCATCGACTCCATCAGTGCTGCTCCGGCTGCTCGCGTTTGCTTGAGTAAATCTTATGAGCCTGACGGTACAGGAGTGAGCTGAACTCATCGGCAAAGGTATACAGCGCGGTGTTCAGCTGATCGACCTGAGAAGCAAAACGGTTGTAGAAAATAACCGCAGGAATAGCCGCCAGAAGCCCCATCGCTGTCGCAATCAGAGCTTCTGAGATACCGGGTGCGACGGTGGCGATGGTGGCCTGCTTAACGTTCGCCAGGCCATGAAACGAATGCATGATGCCCCACACCGTACCAAACAGGCCGATGTACGGGCTGGTTGAGCCTATGGTGGCAAGCACAGAGAGGTTGTGATCCAGTTTTTCATTTTCACGGGTAATGGCCACGCGCATGGCTCTCTGAACCCCGGCCATAGCGGCTTCTGGTTCAATGGATTTCTGCTGACGCAGCTTGCTGAATTCTTTCAGACCCGCGGTAAATACCGTCTCGGCAGAAGATTTTTCCGGCAGCTGCTGACACTCACGATAGAGATCATTGAGATCAATGCCTGACCAGAAACGGTCTTCAAACGCCTGCATTTTCTGGCGGGTGGCTTTCAGTAGTCGGCCACGCTGAAAAATAATGACCCAACTGATCACTGAGGCAGCCACCAGCATCAACATCACCAGCTGTACAACAAAGCTGGCCTGCAGCATAAGACCTATGATGGACATTTGATCGTTCACAAAAACTCCTGATTACAGTGCACTGCTTTTTGTGCGTTACCGCTGGCGCTCAGACTGGTGCCTTCGGTGCTTGGTTCAATCCTGGCTGCGAAGAAATCCGTCTGATGACACTATATTTACGCAGTCGTTGTATTTTCCGACATCCTGGTCAGGTGTTTTTTCCATCATCGTCTGGTGCTGCATTAAATCTGCCCGGCAGCGTCAGACCAAAATGCAGATAGGCATGACGGGTTGCCATACGTCCGCGCGGGGTACGGGTGATGAACCCCTGCTGCATAAGATACGGTTCAAGCACGTCTTCAATGGTGTCCCGTTCTTCGCCAATCGAAGCCGCAAGACTGTCGACGCCCACCGGGCCACCATCGTAGGTTTCCATCAGTGTCAGCAGCAGGCGTCGGTCCATATGATCAAAGCCCTGAACATCCACATTCAGCATATTCAGAGCCGCATCAGCGATCTCGCTGGTGACCAGTCCTGACCCTTTGACTTCGGCGTAGTCACGGACACGGCGTAACAGACGGTTGGCGATACGTGGCGTCCCACGCGCACGACGGGCAATTTCACGGGCACCACCCTCTTCCACGTCCAGTCCCATCAGCTTGCCAGAACGGGCAACAATGTGAGTCAGATCATCAATCTGGTAAAACTCGAGGCGCTGCACAATGCCGAAACGGTCGCGCAATGGTGACGTCAGCAGACCCGCCCGGGTGGTCGCGCCCACCAGCGTGAACGGTGGCAGGTCAATTTTGATAGAGCGCGCCGCCGGGCCTTCACCGACCATGATATCCAGCTGGTAATCTTCCATTGCCGGATACAGGACTTCTTCTACCGCTGGATTCAGACGGTGGATTTCGTCGATGAAAAGCACATCGCCTTCTTCAA
>JBPEXS010000627.1:0-3098 GCA_052031325.1 Thalassolituus sp.
TTGGTGTCAAAAACAGTCGCTTCCATGTCGAAGGCGAGCTGGACGAAAAAGCCGAGGGCTTTGAGCTGAAATCCTCCGGTGGCACTACCCGCTTTAAGGTTGATATGCCGCGCCGGGTGAACTCCGGCTGGGGCTCATCCGATGAGGGTTCCGTACTCGAATTCCAGATTCCGGAAGGGGCTAACGTCGAGTTTGAAGGCGTGAATACCGACGTGCGCATCACAGGTATTGAAGGCGGAACTGAGATCACCACAGTGAATGGTGAGATCGAAGCGCGCAAGCTGGCCGGGCCAGTCTCACTGGAGACCGTCAACGGCCGCATCGACAGCCGCAGGAATAATGGCTATCTCACCTTATCAACCGTCAATGGCAGTATCTATGATGAGAGTGAATCCGACAGCCTTGAGATGGAGTCGGTCAACGGCTCCGTCAGCAGCACCAGCTCCAGCCGCGACATTGAAGTATCCACCGTGAATGGTCGCGCCAGGCTGAACCTGAGTGGCACTGAGCGTCTGGAATTCAGTACGGTAAACGGCACCATCGAGGTCACACTCAGTGACTCAGAGGCGCCGAATATCGAAGGCAGTACCGTCAGCGGATCCGTTGAACTCATCCTGCCTGACATTAAAGGAGCTCGGGTGAGCCTGGAATCGGCCGCAGGTGGTAGCATCAACAACAGCCTGACCAGCGACCCGGTGATGAAAGCCAAATACGGCCCCATGCGTCATCTGGAATTCGTGATGGGCAATGGTAAGGGCCGCATAGAACTGCAGACTGTGTCCGGGGACCTCAGCCTGAAGCGCTGAGTTTATTAAACCGCAGGCCCGTCTGCTTCAAGCAGATGGGCCTCACCATCCACACAGTAATAACCCGCACCAAAATACGTCTCCGCTGACGGGCTCAGTACCGACGGCACGTAATACCAGTCAGACTGCACTTTCTCGCGGTCCACACTCAGCAGAATATACCCGTGAGTCGTCAGCTCTGCGTATTTGATGTGTGGGCCTTTGGCTTTCACAACCTCTGCCGCCTGATCGGCAATGTCAGCTGGGAACCCCGGCGAGGTCACTGACGGGGCAATGAACTCCACCGCCAACGCCCCTTCACCGGTGTTGCGGTTGTAGTGGCGACGGCTGTACGGGTCTTCAGTGATTTCAGACGCCAGTGAGCTGTGAATATCGCCGGTCAGAATCACGGTATTTTTCAGATCGTTATCGCGCAGAACCGCAAGCAGGCGGTCACGGTTAGCGGCGTAACCGTCCCAGCTATCGATCCAGAAGGATGCGGCGATGTCTTCCCTGAGATAACGGTCGATATCGATAAAATAACGCTGAGCGACCATCACCTGCTGCCCTAACACCTTCCACTTCGCATTGCTTGTCTGCAGTTTGTTGTAGAGCCAGTCTTCCTGATCAAAACCGAGTAAGGTACGGTTTTCATCCTGAGCTTCGCGCAGTGTATCGGCACCGGTCGGCTGCTCATCACGGCCCTCGACACGGGTATCCAGCATCAGCAGTTCGACCAGATCTCCGTATTTAAATTCGCGGTAGATGCGCTCACCCGACTGCTCACGCACTGGCATCCACTCAAAATACGCCTGACGTGCTGCAGCCATTCGCTCGTACCAGTCACCTTCACCCTCATTATGGTTTTCGGCCCCACCGGTCCAGGCGTTATTGGTAAATTCATGGTCATCCCAGATGGCAATGAAAGGATGGGCCTGATGCACCGCCTGCAGGTCGGCATCCAGCTTATAGATGGCATGACGGCGACGGTAATCCGAGAGGCTGACGATTTCATGGGCGGGTGCAGAATCACGCTCGCCTTCCAGAGAGGCCTCGCCGTACTCACCCTGCCCGTACTCATAGATGTAATCACCCAGATGCAGCACCGCATCCAGATCATCACGCTGTGCAAGAGCACGGTACACATTGAAATAACCGTGCGGGTAGCTGGAACAGGACACGACGGCAAAGCGGGCTGCATCCGGGCTGCCTGAGGTGGCGGTGCGGGTACGCCCGACCGGTGACAGCTGCCCCATGGCCACAAATCGGAAATAGTAAGTCTGACCGGGCTGTAGCCCGGTGACATCCACTTTAACCGTGTAGTCGCGGCTGGCGTCGGTGTTGAATACACCTACGGCGACAGGCTGCAGCATATTACTGTCGGTCGCGACCTCCCAGGCAACGGGTACCGGCTGTTCAGACGCAGGAGTGAACTGAGTCCAGATAATCACGGCGTCCTGAGTCGGATCACCGCTGGCCACGCCATAGCTGAAGTGCCCGGCAGCGGCCTCTTCCGCATTAGCCTGATTCAGTACCAGAGAAGTACTACCCAGTGTGGTGGCCCCGGCCAGACCAGCACTTCCGGTTTTCAGAAATCGACGACGGGTAAAGCTCATACAGGGCTCCAGAGGACAGTTTGACGGCAGCATAACTATGGCGGAGTTGTGTGTCAGTAGGATGAAAGTACGACAGATCTCTTCTGCCGGACTTCTTTTTCAGATTAACCCTGACCCGGATTCATTGGAACTTAAGTCCCATGTTGTTCTCCGATAAATAACACTCAGCAACATCGCGAGGATATTATGACGATTATTAAAACAGCATCTGCCAGTTACCTGGGACTTGGTAAAAAAGCCAAAGCCCACGTCAGTACCGAAAGTGGCGCACTGAAACAGCAGCCATACGGCTTCAACACCCGTTTTGAAGATGAACCGGGTACAAACCCGGAAGAACTGATTGCCGCCGCCCATGCCAGCTGCTTTACCATGGCACTGTCATTTGCACTGGAATCTGCCGGCTTTAAAGATGGTCAACTCAACACCTCTGCTGAAATTTCTCTCGAAAAAGACGGGGATGGTTTTACCGTCACTCAATCTGCACTCAGCCTCGAGGCACAGGTCGAAGGTATTTCAGACGAAGAATTCTCAGAAATTGCCGCCGGGGCAAAAGCGGGTTGCCCGATTTCTAAGTTACTTAACGCGGAAATCTCATTGAATTACCGTCTGAATCAGTAATTCAGCCAGTGCTCTTAAGGGTAGCGTTGCTGTCGCTGCCTTTAGCTATCACCACTGATTGCTCATCTAACCCACTGAA
>JBPEXS010000628.1:0-2358 GCA_052031325.1 Thalassolituus sp.
CATTTGTCGGACCACTCACTCAGAAGTGTTCAGCCGGTGGGGTTCTGCCTAAGGTCGTGGTTTATACACCACCACAGCCGTGCGTGAATAATTTCACTGCGACCGTCAACCAGTAATACACCCAGCCACGTTGCACAGTGCAGCGGGCCAGACTAATTTATCAAGGATCCGATCATGAAAAACCGAATTCACCATACGTTTCTGCTTCTCGCCGGTACTGTTTTCTCAATAAATGCATTAGCCGACACCGATACAAATGATGTCTTTCTGCACATCAATGGCATCACTGCCTGCTCCTTTACTGTCGACGACCACGACGCCGAGGATTACGGTGGCGTCACCGCAGCTGCCGAAGACGGACAATGCAAAATCACTGTGACCGCTGACCGTGACAGCAGTTAAGTCATCGCCGAATGGTTTGAAGAGCAGGTCGGTACGGGGAATGCTGTCGCCTGTGACTCCAGCGGACCGATGCCGGACAAGCTCAACTTTGCTATCGAAGGTTCACTGCAGATTACTCAGGGTGACACCACCACCACCTGCGACAATATCCTGCTGGCTCAGGGACACATTCCACTGTTGTTTACCTACAACTGGTGGTTCGGCAGCCCGGAAGCCAAGAGTGCCAGTGTTCCCTACATCGGACCGCTGATCATTGCCTGTGATGAGCAAACGGAGTCTGCTCAGACGTCGAACGCTAAAGTTCCCTCTCGTCCCTCATTACCGACGCTCCTGATGGTCTCACCGCCACAACCCTGTGTGAATAATTTCAGTCTGGTGATTAATTAACGCTGAGATTGATACAAAAATGCCCGGCAGTGCCGGGCATTTTCAAACAATAACTTCGCGCATTATTGTTCATTCATTTTGTATTTTTCTCGAATAGCTTTGTGAGTGGCAAATGCATCAAGTACCTGATTTTCTGTCTGTGGAATCTCTTCGTGAAATTTCACAATGTACTCAGACTTAGGGTAACTGACCATATACCCGGCGGCATACATGGAACTGCGATGCGTACCACCACTCAGAATCTCTAAGTATTTACCACCCTCAATCATACAAAGCTCAGAAGCTCGCAAAAGTGCAAAATCATCTGATTTCTGAGACCCGGTATAACCATTAGCCTCAAACTTAACCTTTACTGTTCCGTCTTCGAGGTTCTTGGAGCTGAAACCACCAGAGCTGAAAATATTGTACCAACCGCCTTTGTCTTTATAGCCCGTAGAACATCCAGTCACCATCATCACTAACAACACACTTACAAAAATCCGGGAAATACGCACACCTGCCTCCTTGTCATTTTAGATTTCTGAAATATTACTTGATCATAAAGTCAGCTAACCATGTTGAGCAGTCCGATTTTGACTGAATTGTCTTTATTTCCCCCGGAAATAAGGAGGTGCCACCCCAAAAAGACACAAAAAAGCCCGGAAATTCCGGGCATTTTCGTATCTGTAGAAAGATTAAAAACGTCAGTCTTTAATACGGAATTCCGCAGAGCGAGCGTGTGCCGTCAGGTGCTCACCACGGGCCAGTACAGAGGCGACTTTGCCCATCTCAGATGCACCATCGGCGGAGAACTTCACCAGCGACGAACGCTTCTGGAAGTCGTACACACCCAGCGGTGAGGAGAAACGCGCAGTGCCCGAAGTCGGCAGTACGTGGTTCGGCCCGGCGCAGTAATCGCCCAGAGCTTCAGCGGTGTAGCGGCCCATAAAGATGGCACCAGCATGACGGATGCCGTCCAGCCAGCTGTCCGGATCTTCGACCGACAGCTCAAGGTGCTCTGGTGCAATACGGTTGATCAGATCGGTCGCATCGGCTTTGTCTTTGGCCAGAATCAACGCGCCACGACCTTCCAGTGAAGTGCGGATGATGTCCTGACGCTCCATGGTCGGCAGGAGCTTTTCAATGCTGGCTTCGACCTGGTCGAAGAAGGCAGAATCGGTGGCAATCAGAATCGACTGGGCGTCTTCGTCGTGTTCGGCCTGCGAGAACAGGTCCATGGCTATCCAGTCCGGATCGGTCTCACCGTCACACACCACCAGAATCTCAGACGGGCCGGCAATCATGTCGATGCCCACAGCACCAAACACCATTCGCTTGGCCGTAGCGACATAGATATTACCCGGGCCGACGATCTTATCGACCTTAGGTACCGTGGCTGTACCGTACGCCAGTGCAGCGACAGCCTGAGCGCCACCGACCGTGAACACACGGTTTACACCGGCCAGTGCGGCAGCGGCCAGTACCAGCTGGTTCAGTTCACCGCCCGGTGTCGGCACTACCATGATGATTTCATTCACACCCGCCACGTGTGCCGGAATGGCATTCATCAGTACCGACGACGGATACGCC
>JBPEXS010000629.1:0-1113 GCA_052031325.1 Thalassolituus sp.
GAAAAATAAAGTTGGCCCGCTGATTGCTGAGTACCCTGTACGTCACAACGACACAGAACACTCAGGAGTCACCATGGGATCAATCAACTTCAGTAACGCACTCGGTATTCATACCAATGCAATGCAGCTGCGCGCTGAACGAGCCGAAGTGCTGGCCAATAACCTGGCCAACGCCGATACCCCTGGATTCAAGGCCCGCGATTTTAATTTTCAGGATGCTCTGGCCGGTCAGATGGGTAAGCAGGGTCTGAGCATGGCCAGCACGCATTCAGGCCACCTGCATGGCAGCGGTAGTGGTGACAGTGGCTTGCTGTTCCGCAACCCACTGCAGCCATCGATTGATGGCAACACCGTGGAGACGCAGATTGAGCAGGCTGAATTTGCCCGTAACAGCCTGAATTACAACGCCAGCTTTGAGTTTCTGAGTGGCAAGTTCAAAGGCCTGAAAGGCGCTATCCGCGGAGAATAATCATGTCATTAAGCAGCGTACTTAACATCGCCGGAACCGGCATGACGGCTCAGTCACTGCGACTGAATACCACCGCCAGTAACATCGCCAACGCCGACAGTGCCTCAAGTTCCGTGGATGAAACCTACCGCGCACGTAAGCCCTGGTTTGGTGTTCTGGAAAAAGAAGTGAATGGCCGCCTGAAGGATAACGATGGCTTTATGGATGCTGATGAAGGCACCGGTGCCGGTGTCCGCGTCATGGGCATCGTCGAAAAAGACTCGCCGTTGCAGGCACGTTTTCAGCCAGATCATCCGATGGCCAACGAAGACGGTTATGTCTATTACCCGAATGTGAACGTGGTTGAGGAAATGACCGACATGATGTCGTCATCCCGCAGCTACCAGATGAATGTCGAAGTTCTGAAAACCGCTAAGCAGATGCTGCAGCGGACACTGACACTGGGTCAGTAAGGAGTCACCGATGGCAATAAATGATGTCAGCAGCTCAACCAGCGTACTCGACCAGTACCGCTCTACGAGCTCGACAGAGAACACCGAAAATGAACTGGGCAAGAATGCCTTTCTTGAACTTATGGTGGCCCAGCTGAATAACCAGAACCCGCTGGAGCCTCAGGATAACCAGGCCTTTGTCGCCCAGCTGGC
>JBPEXS010000063.1:0-1282 GCA_052031325.1 Thalassolituus sp.
ATGTTCAAAGGCAGCATGGAAGAACAGGGTGCCAAGCTGATGCGTATGATCGGTATCGCCGTCCGCGGTCTGAACGATCTGGGCAGCATCGTACCTGCGGTACAGAACCTGGGTGTGCGTCACATCGAATACGGTGTAAAAGACGAGCATTACGACACCGTGGGCGCTGCGCTGCTGTGGACTCTGGAACAGGGTCTGGGTGATGACTTCACTCCCGAAGTGAAGCAGGCGTGGACCGAGGTCTACACCGTGCTCGCCACCACCATGAAAGACGCTGCACACAAAGCCAGCTGAAATAAAAAAGCGGACCCGATATCATCCGGTCCGCTTTTTCTTTTTACGCACTTCCGACTTCCGACTTCACAAAGACATCACGACTTCTTGGTGTAAGCCGCAATAATCACAATCCGTGAGCCGTTCACCTTACCTTCAATGTGCAGCGGGTTCTCCGACAGTGAGATGCCGCGTACCACAGTCCCGCGCTTGGCGGTAAAACCTGCCCCTTTTACATCCAGATCTTTGATGATAGTGACGTTATCACCGGCCGCCAGGGCAGAACCGTTGCTATCGAGGGTGGGTTCGCGCTGTTCCGCAGCAATGGACGTCTCGGCCCACTTCCGGGTTTCATCATCCAGGTAAATCATATCCAGTGCGTCCTGCGCCCAGGATTCGCTGTTCAGGCGGGTCAGCATACGGTAGGCCATGACCTGAACTGCAGGCACCTGACTCCACATGCTGTCAGTCAGGCATCGCCAGTGATTCACATCCAGTTCACTGGCAGCCACCTGAGAAACACAGGTGCTGCACAGCAGAATGCTGTTGTCGGCGCTGGCCGCAGCACTTTCCGGGGGTACCTGGTACGCACTCAGGCCATCGTTACTACCACAGAGTTCACACTGCTCACCGCTGCGCTCGCGCAGTGTCTGTTCAACTGACATAAAAAAGCCCCCTAAAATGAGGGGGCATTATGCCTGAAGCGCGGGTGCAGAACACCCGCTCTTTGACCTGAAGGCACTGGTCAGATACAGATGGTCTTCAGCGGCGGGAAGCCGTTGAACTCAACCGCACTGTAGGTGGTGGTGTACGCACCTGTGGTGAACCAGTACAGACGGTCACCCGAGGCCAGGCTCAGTGGCAGCTCGTACTTGTACTGTTCGTACAGAATATCCGCTGAGTCACAGGTCGGGCCGGCAATGATCACCTCTTCGGTCTCACCGCCCTTTTCGACGTACAGCGGGTATTTGATGGCTTCATCGGTGGTTTCCACAAAACCGCCGAACTT
>JBPEXS010000630.1:0-3539 GCA_052031325.1 Thalassolituus sp.
GTCACCGGGGTTAACGCATTCCATACGGCGTTTCACCGACTGAAATTCGGCCAGCGCGTTTGCCGCGATCTCAGGCGTGACCCCGACATGACGCGCAGCCGCCATGGCCACAGCGGCATTCTGCACGTTGTGCAGGCCGGTCAAAGGCCAACGAATCACGTAATCCTGACCCGCAAAAGTGACACGGAAAGCACTGCCATCCGCATCCACAACCTGCCATTGCCAATCCGCCGTCGTAGCACCATCTTGCTGGACGGTAGTCTGAACCGGCGTCCAGCAACCCATTGTTTCGACCCGGGCCAGAGCCGCCTCCGACTCGGGACGTATGATCAGGCCAGTGGCCGGCACGGTGCGCACCAGATGATGAAACTGCCGCTCAATGGCCGCGAGATCCGGGAAAATATCGGCGTGGTCAAATTCCAGATTATTCATAATCAGCGTGCGGGGCTGGTAGTGCACGAACTTGGAGCGCTTATCAAAAAACGCCGTGTCGTATTCATCTGCCTCGATGACAAAGAAAGGGCTGTCACCCAAACGCGCGGACACTTCGAAGTTTTCCGGCACACCACCGATCAGGTAGCCCGGCTTCATCCCGGCGTATTCAAGAATCCACGCCAGCATGCTGGAGGTGGTTGTTTTGCCGTGAGTACCCGCTACCGCCAGTACCCAGCGCCCCTGCAGCACCGCCTGCCCCAGCCACTGCGGACCAGACGTGTAAGGAATACCGCGGTCGAGCACGTATTCCACCGAGGGATTACCGCGCGACATGGCATTACCAATGATCACCAGGTCCGTGGATTCCGGGATACCTGACGGATCAAAACCTTCGGTCAGTTCAATGCCCGCAGCCCGTAGCTGATCGCTCATGGGGGGATAAACTCCGGCGTCAGAGCCCGACACCTGATGGCCCAGTGCCTTGGCCAGCTGTGCCAGCGAGCCCATAAACGTACCGCAGATACCCAATATATGGAGGTGCATGTCAGATCTTATCGCTGATGAATGACGCCGAGACTGACGATACGCCGGGCGGTCTCAGTCTCAGTAAACCGGTGTAGTTTACACCGCCACTGTAGAGGCCCCAACAGCTGTCTGTTTAAAGGTCGGCTAAACTGAGGAACAACCACTGGCGATGGACACTGAATTCCCAGCTGAATTCAGGTACCATCAGGCTCACTCAACTGAGCATGCATACAAGAGGAACCCCATGCAGCGTCTGCCCGCCTTTCTGAAAGAACATTGCGATACCCCTGAAATCGCCAGCATCATTGAAGGCCTGATGGTCGCCTGTAAGGATATTTCTTATCGCCTTCACCTGGGGGCTCTGTCGGGTGTGATGGGCAGTGCTGAACAGGAAAATGTTCAGGGTGAATGCCAGAAGAAACTCGATGTGATTTCCAACGACCTGATCAAAGAATGCCTGGCAGCCATGCCAGAAGTCCTGGGCCTGGCCAGTGAAGAAGAGCCAGACCCGGTGGCCTGTAATGAAGGCGGCGAGTATCTGGTGCTGTTCGACCCGCTGGACGGCTCATCCAACATTGACGTCAACGTCACCGTCGGCACCATTTTCTCCATTCTGAAAGCCGCTCCGGGCGCCAGTGGTGCAGACGCTGCGACCTATCTGCAGGCTGGTAACCAGCAAGTAGCTGCCGGATACGTTCTGTATGGCCCATCAACCACACTGATGTTCTCGACCGGTAAAGGCGTTCACAGCTTTACCCTGGACCCGCGCATCGGCGAATTCATCCTGCTGGAAGATCAGGTCAGCATTCCGGAAACCACCAGCGAATTTGCCATCAATATGTCCAACCAGCGTTTCTGGCTGCCACAGATGCAGCAGTACGTCGGTGACCTGCTGCAGGGCGAAGAAGGCCCGCTGGGCAAGCGCTACAACATGCGCTGGATCGCCTCTATGGTGGCTGAGATCCACCGCATCCTGACCCGTGGCGGTATCTTTATGTACCCATTCGATAACCGCGACCCATCCAAGCCCGGTAAGCTGCGTCTGATGTACGAAGGCAACCCGATGAGCATGCTGATTGAGCAGGCCGGCGGCAAAGCCAGCACCGCGTTCGACGACATCATGGCCATCCAGCCTGAGGCTATTCACCAGCGTGTGTCCTGCATCATGGGCTCGGCCAGTGAAGTGAACACCGTCGTCGGCTACCACAAAGACTGATACCCCGATGTCATTCAGGCCGTGTTTGCGGCCTGACAAGAAAATCCCGCGGGTCTATAATCCCGCGCGGTATTTGATAAAGAATCCATTTAACTCAGAAGCACGGACCTATCCATGAGCTATACGAAAATTCCTGCCGGTAAAGATCTGCCAGATGACGTTTACGTGGTCATCGAAATCCCAGCCAACCATTCTCCGATTAAATACGAAATCGACAAAGACATGGATTGCCTGCTGGTAGACCGCTTTATGGCTACGCCAATGTTCTACCCAGCCAACTATGGTTACATCCCGAATACACTGGCTGACGACGGCGACCCACTGGACGTGCTGGTTATCACGCCTTACCCGGTTGCCCCTGGTTCTGTCATCCGTGCCCGCGCGGTTGGTGTACTGAACATGGAAGACGAAGCCGGTGAAGATGCGAAACTGGTTGCCGTACCGCACCAGAAGCTGACCCAGCTGTACAACGACGTCAACGACATCGATGACGTACCTCAGCTGCTGCGCGACCAGATTGGTCACTTCTTTGAAAACTACAAAGATCTGGAAAAAGGTAAGTGGGTTAAGGTTTCAGGCTGGGGCAACGCTGAAGAAGCCCGCGGCATGATCACGGCCTCTGCTGAAGCGTACGAAAAAGCCTGATTCTGTCAGCGCTGATCGGGCTACTGACCCGATAACAAAAAAGGGGGCTCAGCCCCCTTTTTTATTTCTGAATCAGTGTCTGAAAGTTCCGATTAAAAGTTTGATTCTCTGGAGGATCTTATCCTCCAGACCTCCTGCCTTTTCGTCGACGGCTCGCTAACCACTACTTCCGGCAAACTCGCTTCGGTCACGGGATGATTCGGCGTCCTGCCTCAGCATCCCTTGAGAAACGTCCTGTTTCTCAGACCTGCTCGTTCTGGTCATTCGTTGCTCGCAGCAGACGAAAATTGGCGAATACGCAAGAGATCTTAGCCAAACAAACAACTCAGCCAATCAGAAATTATGAAGTTTTAAGAGGTGCAGATAACAAGAAAATCGCTGAAAAGCAGATATCACGGATTCAGTGACGCCTTCAACTGACGTAACTCTTCCTCAACACGCTCAGCCCGTTTCAGAGCCTCCACCTGCTCGGTCACATCTTTCTGAATACCAATGTAGTAACGCAGCTGATCTTCGTCGTTAAACACCGGTGATACGCTCAGTTCATTCCAGAACATGCTGCCGTCTTTGCGGTAATTACGCAGCACAGCGCGACCACTGCGCTCGGCCTTAATGGCATCACGAATCTGTTGCAGCCCTTCCTGATCGGTATCACCCGACTGCAGAAAACGGCAGTCTTGATAAAGAATATCTTCCGCCGTAAATCCGGTCAGACGCT
>JBPEXS010000631.1:0-2067 GCA_052031325.1 Thalassolituus sp.
CTGTAATCGGAGAATTCTCATGGATCTGAAACACCTTTGCTGCCGCCTGTTACTGGGTGCTGCGGCCCTGTCACCTGCACTGAACGTCTCCGGCGAGACCGTCACCGTCGGCATGTCTGCGGCGTTAACAGGCCCTGCGTCTGCGCTGGGAAATGGTGTTAAAACAGGCATTGAGAGTTACTTCAGCCGGGTCAACGCTGAAGGTGGCGTCAAAGGCCACACTCTGGTGCTGGATGCCATGGATGACAGTTACGAACCGGCCAAAGCCGCACCAAACATGAAAGCCCTGATTGACGATAAAGGGGTCATCGCGGTGATGGGCAATGTCGGCACTCCGACTGCCATTGTGACCGTGCCGATTGCCAACGAAAAACAGACCCTGCTGTTTGGCGCCTATACCGGTGCTGGCGTACTGCGGCAGACCCCACCTGACCGCTACATCATCAATTACCGCGCCTCTTACGCTGAAGAGACCGCCGCCATGGTCGACGGTCTGCTGGGTGCCGGTATCAAACCGGAAGAAATCGCCTTTTTCACTCAGAACGACGGTTACGGTGATGCAGGTTACAGCGGTGCCGTAGCAGCACTGAAAGCCAAGGGCTTCTCTGGCACCGACAGCCTGGCTCATGGCCGCTATGCGCGTAACACCACCAACGTTGAAGGTGCCCTGGGCACCATTCTGGATGCCGAGATTGAGCCCAAAGCCATCATCATGGTGGGGGCGTATGCGCCCTGTGCTGAGTTCATCAAACAGGCCAAGCTGGATCTGCCGGATGCACATTTCATCAACGTCTCTTTTGTCGGCAGTATCCCGCTGCTGAAAAAGCTCGGCGCAGATGCTGAAGGCGTGATCGTGACTCAGGTTGTCCCGCATTACGCCTCGGATCTGCCGGGCGTCGCTGAATACCGTAAAGACCTGAAAGCCTACGGCGGCGGTGCTGAGCCCGATTTTGTTTCTCTCGAAGGCTATCTCGCCGCCAAAGTTTTGTCGAAGGCCTGAAAGCCGCCCCGGCGATGACCCGCGAAGGGGTGATTGATGGTCTGCAGAGCCTGTCCGGACTGGACATAGGCACCGGTGAGCCTGTGACTTATTCAGAAACCAATCATCAGGCCAGCCACACCGTATGGCCCACAGTCATCCGTGGCGGTGCCTATCAGACACTGAACTGGGGTGACCTTTAATCAGCACCCTCTCAGCTGATCGCTATCCAGACCTCAGGCCGGCTCCTCAGGGAGCCGCCTTAACCGGAGAATTATTTTGGGCAATATGAAGTTTTCAATCCGTCAGTTACTGACCGGGCTGTCTGTTATGGCCCTGTTGTCTGTTCTAATTGTCTCTGGCATGGGCATCTGGTTGGGTCGTGTTGCGGCGACCACCAGCGATACGCTCGGCCACGAGACAGACCAGTCTCTGGCGCTCGCTGAGCAGTCACAGAGCACCGCCGCCACGCTGGCCGACACCCTGAGCATTCTGGTGGCACGTTCCACGGAAGAGCTACAGACCCGCGCTTCAGATATTGCCCCTGAACTGCAGGAAGGCGAAACCCTCAGCACCATGGTGGAGCGATTCGATATTGCGGAACAGGAGCTGCTCTCCATCAAGGGTCTGCTGATAAAGAATCAGGAATCCGTGTCACGCCTGACCAGAGAAGCCGAGGCTCTGGCATTTAATATCCAGAGCGACGCCGGTTCACTGCGTGGCAAAAGCAATCTGCTGACCAAGCGTGAAAAACGCGCTATCCGCAGAACCTTCAAATCCGCCACCAACACCCCAGATAGCACATCAGATAACACCACGACCGACTGGCAAACCCTGTCAGAGACCATGTACGACTTTATTCAGGGTGACAGTGAGGTAATCAGTATCACAGCAACGGAGCTGGCCGAAACCGCCGCCAGGATGAGCAGCGTGACGTATCAGCTGCAAACCATTAACGACCCTTCTGCACTGATCAGCCTGGAAAAGAACATCGCTACACCACTGGCGACACGCATCGATGGCCAGCTGGATACCTTAAAAAAGGCCGTTTCCGGCAATCAGGACCTGGAAGCACTGGTCGTGAATAT
>JBPEXS010000632.1:0-1620 GCA_052031325.1 Thalassolituus sp.
CAATCCGGGGAGTACGTTCTCTGTCGCGGGTAATATAGGGGCGCAGCTGATACTGATCCTGAATGTCGTTTACGGCCTGAAGTGGCTCGCCGTCGAGAATTTCAGTCCGGCCAACGATCCACACGAACTCGGTTGGCGACTCGATCAGTTCATAGCCTTCAGGTGTATCGCCTGACCAGTGTGGGCCAACGATAAAATAACGGCCCTCACCTGCTCCGTGCGACTGAGTTCCCAGCCCCGCAAAGTTGTTGGTCCAGCTGTCCAGCAGTGCCATCAGAACATAACGGTCTGCCACCGCTGGCATATCCAGCAGCATAGGCGACTGACGAAGGTTGAGCATGGCACTGGAATACAGTGTGTCTACATTCGGTCTGACCACGGCACGGAAGTCCGGGTCCGGAATGTCGTAGATATGACGGAAGGTATTGATATCTGCACCGTTATCACAGTCTCTGTGGGCTCCGACAAAGGCGTCACGGGTTTCATCCATCAGCACGATGGGAAAACCATAGATATAGCCTTCAGACGCTATTTTGGAAATATCCGGCCTCAGCAAACCGCCAAATGCCGTTGGCAACAACAGAGGAGCCAACAAGCCAAGCAGAATCATGATTCTGACTTTGCGGACGGCGCGTTTAAAGGATGAACGGAAAGTGCGGCGGCGGCCGCTGAGTCGTATTGTCTGCATAGAAACATCCATTGTTTTTTATTTTTGTCATATGCAGTGTAGACATTGACCCAGTTGGGTTAGGTTGCTCGGACCATCTTTACACAGGAAGAGGACAGCTGGCCCGAAATGTACCCTTATGTCAGCTAACTTACTGATATTACGGCGTTAATTGTTACTTTTCGATCTCATTAATTTGCCTGAACAGGAGGTTATTCATCGCCATTCCGGATTGATACTGACCAACAGGCAACAAAAAAGGCACCGTCTTTTCAGACGGTGCCTCCGAGGTCAGGCGGCGAATAAATCAGAGACTGATGATCAGTAAGCCGCGCCGCTGCGGACCACCTCCGGAGCTACCCAATCACCTTTAAGAATGGCATCCGATGGGTCATACAGTCGCAGAGTCAGTTCGAAATCACCTTCAGGCACCGGTAACCAGTTGGTCAGTGGCATACCCTCTGTAGGTGTCGCCGCCATATGAATAATCAGGCTACCGTCCTCTTCGAACCGCATGCCGGTATTACTACCTACTGCAAAGCGGTTGATGCCCATATTCTGAGCGGATACGTTGTCCATCAGAAACCCATCCGGGTTATAAACAGTGACCGACCAGAAAGCACCGACCTCTGGTATCTGCCCCGGTGGAAAAGTCAGTGTATAGGTCCAGTTGCCATTCAGCATCTCGCCATCGGTATCACGGGCAACGTTCTGGTACACCGCAAACTCACCGCGGTTGGCACCGAAACCAACCTGAGCCACCACGGCCCGGACAAAGTAATCTTCACCAAAATCGCCCAGGGGCACCAGATCCGGGGCCGGCGTCCAGGCAGAGCTGCGGCCAAGCGTCCCGATGGCTTTGTCCAGACGCTCCTGCGACTTATCCATACCGGCTTTGAGATCGGCTTTCTGTTTGACGGTCAGTGACTTCACTTTACCGGTTGCCAGTGGGC